>JBJMXE010000049.1:0-30832 GCA_045809745.1 Chthoniobacterales bacterium
CACGGTCACACCAACCGCGACTCCGACTCCAACAATCTCGCCCACGGCGACGCCGACTCCAACGGTTTCGCCCACGGCAACTCCGACTCCGACGCCAACACCCAGGCCAAGCGCAACTCCGACGCCAACGCCGAGGCCAAGCGCAACTCCGACGGCAACGCCGAGGCCAAGCGCAACTCCGACGCCAACGCCCAGGCCAACCGCGACTCCGACGACCACCCCTCGACCAACCGCTACGCCTCGACCTAGCCCGACTCCGTCCCCCGGCCCGTCTGCGACATTTAGCATTTCAGTGTCTCAAAACCGAGTAGACGAAGGCGGGGTAACCCTCGTCACCATTTCAATGTCCCGGGCTTCGACAAGTCCGACCACAGTTCACTACTCTATTAGCGGCGATGCGAGGCTCGGACAGGATTATACATTGTCCGGCACACCCGGGCTGGTCGTCATTCCGGCGGGACAGTTGTCTGCAACCATTCGGTTTACCGCCGTTAATGACAACGTGATCGAGAAGCAAGAAGTAGCCGAGCTCACGCTGACCGACAGCACAAGAGGCAAGAAGTTCGTGAAGATCTTCATTAACAAACAGGATTCGCACGGACACCATCGGTGAAGTTCGGGGTATCCCCGGTGCGATGTTCCCGCATCATCGAATCCGGGGGCGAACCAATCCGTCAGTCGCGCAGTCCGATGCGTCGGTAATCCGCCAGTTGCGGCTGGGCATTCTTAGGCTACACTACGCACTTCGTTATGGCAGAGAGTACGGAAACGACGGATCTGAAAGAGTTCCAACTGCATGAGAAGGATACTGGTAGCGCCGATGTACAAGTCGCGTTGCTGACCCGCCGAATCGCGCAGCTGACGGAGCATCTCAAGACCAACGCTAAAGATCATTCCTCGCGCCGCGGCCTCCTGAAAATGGTGGCTAAGCGCCGTAGCTTGCTCGATTATCTGAGCCGCTCCGAAGGCGATCGTTACCGCAAGTTAATCGATCGGTTGAATCTGCGGAAATAGCAGGTCCGATGATGTTCGGGCGCGTTTTGCGTCTCGAAGCCAGACGAAAACAACACGCGAGGGGAGGCCTTCAGCCACCTTGGATTTTAGGTTTTAGGTTCGACGCAGAGCGATGCCGGTTTCGGCCGCCGTTCTTGAGCGGTTTTAAAACCTACAGTCAGGGTGACCGGCCTGGAACTCGCACATCCAGGAACTAGTTATGCAACAAAAGGTCACGGCCCAAATCGGGTCCACGAACATCTCAATCGAAACTGGCAAAATTGCCAAACTGGCCGACGGCGCGGTTATCGTCTCATGCGGCGACACCATGGTGCTGGCCAGCGCAGTCTCGGCCACCAGCATTAAAGAAGGTCAGGATTGGTTTCCCCTAACGGTCGATTACCGGGAAAAAGCGGCCGCCGTAGGAAAATTTCCGGGCGGTTATTTCAAACGGGAGGGTCGTCCATCGGAAAAGGAAACCCTGACATCCCGTATGATCGATCGGCCGCTACGACCGCTCTTTCCGCCGGGCTATTTCTACGACACGCAGGTGATCAGCCTTCTGCTGAGTGCGGATGGACAGAACGACCCGGACATTCTGGCGATCAACGGGGCCTCAGCGGCGTTGTGTGTTTCTGATATTCCGTTCGCCGGTCCGATCGGCGCGGTGCGCGTCGGCCGCGTTAATGGGCAGTTCGTCGCCAATCCAACTCATGAGGAGCGAGATCAAAGCGACCTCGATCTGATTTACGTCGGGACCGAAAACGATGTGATCATGATCGAAGGTGCGGCCAAGGAAATTCCCGAAGCCGATTTCATCAAGGCGTTGGAGTTCGCGCATGGTCATGCTCGGGAGATGATTCGCATTCAGAAAGAACTCGGCGCGCAGCTTAATAAAACCAAACGCGAGATGCCGCTGCTCCAGGTCAAACAGGAGCTACTCGACGTTGCCTATCAAGTTGCCGGTGACCGTATTGAAGCCGCGCTTTACACCGAAGGTAAGGTGGCTCGCGCCAAAGCGATCGAAAGTCTGCGGGAAGAGGTGAAAGCCGCGATCCTTGAAAAGCATCCCGAGGCGGACAAGTTCGCCATCAATCAGGCGTTTGATTACGTCCAGAAGAAGGCTTTCCGAAAGAGCATCTTGGAAAAGCAAAAGCGGGTCGACGGACGCGGTTATCAGGATCTTCGGAAGATCACCAGCGAAGTCGGCGTGCTGCCGCGCGCCCATGGATCTTCGATTTTCCAACGGGGCGAAACGCAGGCCCTCGCGCTGGCAACTCTTGCTCCCATTGAAGAAGCGCAATCGATCGACGCCTACGGAGGCGGCGAACAATCAAAGCGTTTTATTCTGCATTACAATTTCCCGCCATTCAGCGTTGGCGAGACGGGACGAACTGGTGGCGCCAGCCGTCGTGAGATTGGCCACGGCGCGTTATCCGAGCGATCACTCGAACCGATCATCCCGAACGAGAATGATTTTCGTTATGCCATTCGGATCTCCAGCGAAGTCATGGAGTCTAACGGTTCCACATCAATGGCCAGCGTTTGCGGCGGAATGCTGGCGTTAATGGATGCGGGTGTTCCGGTCAAAGGCACAGTCGCAGGTATTTCGGTTGGCCTTGTTACCGAAAATGGCGAGGACGGCCGGATCACCCGGTACGAACTTCTCACTGATATTCTGGGCGCCGAAGACCATTTCGGTGATATGGATTTCAAACTGTGTGGCACCGCGAACGGCGTCACCGGGTACCAGCTCGATTTAAAACTCAGGGGCGTTAGCCATCAAATCATGGGCGAGGCGATCATGCGCGCGAGAGAGGCGCGGATGAAGATCCTGGACATCATGCATGCTGCGATCGACAAGCCGCGCGCCGAACTCTCCAAGTACGCGCCGCGGATCGAGACAATCAAAATCAATCCGGAGAAGATCGGTGCACTCATTGGTCCAGGAGGCAAGACGATCAAGGGGATCGTGGCTGAGACCGGTGCTGAAATTAACATCGAGGACGATGGCTCGGTGCACATTTACGCTACCAGCGGCGAGAGCATGGCACGCGCGAAAGAGATCATCGGCGGCATGACCAAGGAGATCGAGGTTGGAGCGACTTACCAGGGCCGCGTTGTTTCTACCAAGGAATTCGGCGCGTTCGTGGAAGTGTTTCCTGGCAAAGATGGCCTGGTGCACATTTCTGAGCTCGCTGATTTCCGGGTAAAGCGCACCGAGGACGTCGCCAAGATCGGCGACATGATCTGGGTGAAGTGCATCGGTATCGACGACAAAGGTCGGGTGAAACTTTCGCGTAAAGCAGCGTTGAAAGAGCGCGCTGAGCAGGAGACCGGGCAGCCACAGCAGCCCGAGCCGGCAGGCGCTCGTTAGGGGATCAGAACAGGGATCCCCTAAATACGCTAAAACGCGAAAGTGGGGAGGTTCTGGCGAGGAGCGGTTGTAGCCGCGTGTCACTGGGCAATTATTTGACCTTTTTTCTGGCGAACATTTCCTGCCCACAAACGCACGAAATAAACGCAGGTAACAGAGAGGCACGGCAGCATGCCTCCGCGCCTTTCTATAGTCTTTTTTCGCGTTCTTTCGCGTATTTAGCCGATCGTCTTTGTTTTCTTTTTCGTGGCCTTTCGTGTGTTTAGTGGGCAAACCTCCGAGGCGTTGGCGCTCAGCAGCACTCCGCCGTACAGTTAGCGGATCGCCATGAAATCGGGGTTCGTTGAAAAACTGATCGGGCGTCTGGCCAAAATCGACGCTAACGAGGTGCAGAATTATTTTCTGCGGCTCGCGCAGGAGAAAGGTTTTCTCGAAACCGTTTTCAACGCGATTCAGGAAGGGATCATCGTTACCGATGCAACCGGCCGGATAACCTATCTGAACGAAGCCGCCTGCGAATTGTTCGGTCTGGAGAGCCAGGGCTCAATCGGCAAACGGCTCGATGAACGTGTTCGCGGACTCGATTGGGAAGGATTGTCGTATTCGCAGGGCCCGATTAGCCGGGACATGGAAATCTTCTATCCGGCGAATCGGTTCATTAACTTCTACATCGTTCCGTTAATCATCGAACGTCGGGAATCAGCTGGCGATAACGGCGAAGGTCCGGATTCAGCGGATCAATCGTCCCGCTCTGACCATCACCCCGAGCAGGTTGGTTACGCGATAATTCTCCGTGACATCACCGAAACCCGTCGCTCCGCTCAGCAGACGATTGAATCCGAACGGCTGAACGCGTTGACCCTGCTTGCTGCCGGAGTGGCGCATGAAATCGGAAATCCGCTGAATTCGCTGCATATTCATTTGCAATTGATGGAGCGGAAAGTGCGTGAGCTGGACGGCGCCGCAAAAACCGACCTTCAGGATTCGATCACGGTGGCGCGCGCCGAAATTACGCGGCTGGATTCGATCGTTACCCAGTTCCTTCGCGCGATCAGACCGACGAAGCCACATCTGCTCGCTCAAAACATCAACGTCATTGTGGACGAGGCGGTGCGGTTCTTTGGACCGGAAATCAAAGACCGCGACATGGTGGTCGAACAAGAACTCCGATCTGATCTCCCGCTGGTCCAGGTTGATCGCGACCAGATGAAGCAGGCGTTTTACAACGTGATTAAGAACAGCATGGAGGCGATGAAACGCCGCGGGATCCTCCGCATCCGTAGCGACATCGACGCGAACCATGTCATCGTCAGTTTCAAGGATACCGGCGGCGGCATATCAGCGGAAAATCTCGGCCGGGTGTTCGAGCCTTATTTCACGACCAAAAGCGCCGGGAGTGGACTGGGATTGCTAATTGTACGGAGAATCGTTCGCGAACACGGTGGCGAGCTGGCGGTCGAGAGTGCCGACGGAAAAGGGGTAACGGTGACAATCCGGCTGCCTTTCCGGGATCAGCGGGTGCGGATGTTGGAAGCAGGTAACCGCCCCGAATCAAAATGAGATCCAGGATCGACGGAGGGCGGAGCTCCTGCGACGCCGCAGATCACAAAGGCCTACAGAATCCCGGGCTCGCGAGAACTCGCCCCTCCGTCAGCACCGAGTGAATGCGTGCCCTGGCTGTCTGAACCCAGGTTAAAGACTTCTCCGTTGCCGGATTGGCTGATTGAGTGAGAATAAATGGCGCACCCGGGCTGCGGTTCGCTGCCTGGCGATTTCGATGCAACCTACCATCCTGATTGTAGACGACGAAAAGCATACCCGGGATGGGTTGCGCCGTTTGCTTGAGGATCATTATGACGTCTACGTGGCCGCGGACGTGGCCGGGGCGATGGATGTTCTGCAACGCGAATCGGTGGATCTCCTGCTAACGGATCTGCGTCTCGGATCGGAAGATGGAATGCAGCTGATCGAACGCGCGCTTAAAATGCCGCACCCGCCGATTTGCGTAATGATGACGGCTTACGGGTCGGTCGACACGGCGGTAGAGGCAATGAAACGCGGCGCCTACGATTTTGTCACCAAGCCTTTGAACCTGGACAAGGTCGAGATGTTGATCGCGCGTGCGCTCCAAAGCCGCAATCTCGAACAGGAGAATCGCAGCCTGCGCCAGCAGGTCGACGACCGGTTCGGTTTGGAAAACATCTGGGGCGACTCACCGGTTTTGCGGGAAGTGCTCGACACCATCAAACAAGTCGCTCCCTCATCCGCGAACGTCCTGATCGAAGGCGAGAGCGGAACCGGCAAAGAACTGGCTGCTCACGCCATTCACACCCTCAGCCGGCGCAACAAAGGAAAATTTGTGGTCGTCCATTGTGCCGCCCTCTCGCCGCAGCTGCTGGAGAGTGAGTTGTTCGGACACGAGAGAGGCGCATTCACCGGCGCAACGGAACGGAGGATCGGCCGCTTCGAGCAGGCGAACGGGGGCACGATTTTTTTAGACGAAGTAGGCGAGATCGATAGCAGCACGCAGGTCAAACTCCTGCGAGTCATGAGTGAGCAACGCGCGTTCGAGCGTGTCGGCGGCAATCAAACGCTGCATGCCGACGTTCGTATCGTCGCCGCGACTAATAAAAATCTAGAGAAGTTGGTGCAGGAGGGAAAGTTTCGAGATGATCTTTTCTTCCGGCTAAACGTGGTTCGTATCCACATGCCACCGCTAAGGGATCGGAAGGAAGACATTCCGGTGCTCGTCCGTGGATTTCTTCGTCACTTCTGCAAAGTCAATGACAAGCCTTTGCTGGAAATCACGGCCGAGGCGATGGACGCCCTGCTCAGCTACGATTGGCCGGGCAACGTTCGTGAGCTTCGGACTGCGATCGAGCATGGCGTGGTTATGGCTACCGGTCCCAAGATCACGGTGCGCGACTTACCGATGCCAGTCCGCCAGGCGGCGACCGCCGCCCTCCCGGGAGGCGCTTCGCCGGCCCGGGCATTTGGAGCCAAATCGAGTCCGTTGGATCTGCACGAAACAGAGCGAAAACTAATTCTACAGGCGCTTGCGACATCAAAGGGTAATGTCACGGCCGCAGCGAAGAAGCTGGGAATTAGCCGGCGAACACTTCACCGTAAAATCAACGAAATGAATGCTGAAAAAGGCGATGGCGAACTAACCGCAACCACGGCCGGTCCGGAACCGAAGGAGCAAGATGCCGGGAGCCGCTGATTTCATTCAACGCGCGGTCCACGCGCTTGAAGCGGGAGGGTTGGCGGTTTGGATTCGCCGCGGGCTCGTCGTCGTCGTTATTTTCTTCCTTGGCGGCTATTACATGTGGCACTTCCGCGGCCTGGCGACGTCTCAGGCGATGGACCAGGCACAAATCGGCCGGGCGATCGCCAGCGGCAAAGGCTTCTCTACCAATTTCGCCCGCCCACTGGCCATGGGACAGCTCAAAGCTAACGGAAAGAATGTGACTAACGGAATATGGGCTGACACCTACAACGCCCCGTTACCTCCATTGGTGAACGCGCTCGCCTTATCGATGGTAAGAGGCAAGTGGAAGATGGGGCCGACCGATTTGATTTATGCCGGCGACAAAGCAATCGCCGTTTTCTCGATCATCTTCTTCCTGCTGTCGGTGGTGATGCTTTTCTTCATCGCGCGACGATTATTCGATCAGCGGCTGGCCACATTTGCCTGCGCCCTGCTGCTGCTGTGCGACACGATGTGGCAGTACTCGCTGTCCGGCCTGCCGCAGATGCTTCTGCTCTTTCTGTTCAGCGTGGCGCTGTATTTCCTGGTGCGGGCGGTGGAGGCAAAATTTGCGGGGACCCCGGTCACGAAATGGTTGATGGCGGTAGGGTTCAGTTTCGGCCTGCTCGCATTAGCTCACGCCCTAACGATCTGGATTTTTCTCGCCGTGTTGATTTTTTCCGTCTTCTTTTTTGCGCCCCGTGGAATTGCCGCAGCCATTCTCTTCGGCGCCTTTGCGATTATTTATGTCCCGTGGGTGATCCGAACGTACGCGGTCAGCGGGAGCCTGGGTGGCGTTGCGTTTTACTCGGTATTCGATGGCATCAGCAAGAGCGAAGCAACCTGGATGCGGCAGCTTCAGTTCAGTTCGGAGAACATCGGAATCGGATCTTTCCGTACCAAGATAAGCGGCAATCTGATCACGCAGTTTCAACGGATTTTCCAATATCTGGGGTGGAACGTGGTTGCGGCCGCGTTCTTTGTGGCGTTGCTGCATCCGTTCAAACGTCCGGAAACGTCCAGCATTCGATGGCTGGTCGTGGCGATGTGGGGCGGCGCAACCTTTGGAATGGCGCTCTACGGATTGAACGATGAGCAGGGATTCTCGGCCAATCAGCTGCATCTCCTGTTTATCCCGATCATGATTTGTTATGGGTTCGCGTTCCTGCTGGTGCAATGGAGCCGGCTCGAAGTGAAATTTCCGCTGGGCCGCGCCGCATTCATTACCGGGCTGTTTGTGGTGTGCGCCTATCCAATGGTCAACACCATGGTCCTGGCCGGACGCAAACCCACCATCATGTGGCCTCCCTACATCCCTCCTTATATCGCGGTGCTTCGATCGTGGATGCAGCCTAACGAAGTGACCGCGTCGGATATGCCTTGGGCGATTGCCTGGTATGCCGACCGCCGCAGCGTCTGGCTCCCTGACACAGTTAAGAACTTTTCCGAAATGAGCGATTACAAAACGTTAGGTGGGCCGATCGCCGCACTTTACCTAACCCCGATCAGTGGTAGCGGGAACAAGTGGGGGGATATCGTTAAGGGCGATTATAAGGATTGGGGCGGCATCATCCAGCGCACCGCCAGTCTCGATAAATTCCCATTAAAATATCCAACACTTGCCCTTGGCATGAATGAGGAATGCGTGTTCATCAGCGATACCGATCGGACCAAGATCAAGACCCAGTGATTCGGTGAAGCAAGTGGTGCAAACGACCAAGATTTTCGGAACCGACGGCGTACGGGGCGTCGCTAATGTGGAGCCAGTTACCGCTGAAACGGCGCTGAAGCTCGGGCGGGCCGCCGCTCATGTTTTCATGCGGCTGAATCCGCGGACCATCCCGGAAGGCACCCGGCCAAAAATAGTTTTGGGAAAGGATACGCGCCTGTCCGGTTACATGCTGGAGAATGCGATGGTGGCCGGAATTACATCGTTAGGCGTAGACGTTCTGCTGATCGGCCCACTACCGACACCGGGGGTTGCTTATATTACCAGATCGCTTCGAGCGGATGCCGGCATTGTGCTGTCGGCTTCGCACAATCCTTACGAGGATAATGGAATAAAATTTTTCCGGCACGATGGTTACAAGCTGGACGATCAGGTGGAACAGGAGATCGAGCGGTTGGTGTTTACCGGCGAGATCGAATCCATTCGACCGACCGCGGGGAAGATCGGCCGGGCCGAGCGCATCGACGATGCGCTGGGCCGGTACGTGGAGTTTGCCAAGCGCAGTTTTCCCCGGGGCATGTCTCTGGAAGAAATGCACGTGGCGGTGGATGTTGCCAACGGCGCCGCCTACAAATCGACTCCCTGCATTCTGCGCGAACTGGGAGCGAAGCTCACCGTCGCGCACAATCAACCCGATGGGACGAACATCAATACGCAATGCGGAAGCACCTATCCGCAGGAGATTCAGCGTATCGTCAAGGAAAGTGGCGCCCGAGTCGGCATTACTCACGATGGCGATGCGGATCGAGTCCTATTGTGTGATGAGAAAGGTGAACTCGTTGACGGCGACGAAATCCTGGCAATTGCAGCGATGGATTTGCTGAGGTCCGGAGGGCTCCAGCAAAACACCGTCGTCGCCACCGTGATGAGCAATTTTGGATTGGACGAGACGATGAATTCCGCCGGCGGAAAAGTAGTTCGCACCAAAGTAGGCGATCGCTATGTCATCGAAGAGATGCTGCAGCGCGATTTTAACCTCGGGGGCGAACAGAGTGGGCACATGATCTTCCGCGATTTTAGCACGACTGGTGACGGAATTGTCAGTGCTCTCCAGATCCTTCGGATCATGCACGAAACCGGCGAGCCATTGAGCAAATTGAAAATGTGTTTGAAAAAATACCCACAGGCGCAGCGAAATCTGAACGTGAAATCGAAACCGCCGATCGAGGAACTTGGAGAAGTGGTTAGGCTTAGAAACGAAATCGAAAGAGAATTGGCGGGGAAGGGCAGGGTTTTGTTGCGGTATTCGGGTACCGAACCCAAAATCCGCCTTCTGATCGAAGGCCGCGAGTTCGACCAAATCGATCGACATGCCAATCGGATGGCTGACGCGATCCAACAGGCAATCGGCGCCAACTGATGGACGAGTCGACGAACGTGAACACCCAGGAGGTGGAGCAGTCGTTTCCAGCAATGCAGGGTTCGTATGACTTGCCTCGCGTTATCGAAGCGCTTTTGTTCAGCGGCCATAAGCCGTTAACCGCTACCGAAATCACCGCCGCCTTGCGCGGGGCCGGCGGTGAATCCGACTTCGAGACTAACGATTTCGCCAAAGTGCGGGAACCGCAGGTGTCGGCTGCGCTCGAGCAGCTCAAGATCGAGTACATCCAGCAGGGGCGGGCATTTCAGCTCACCGAGAAAGCGGAAGGCTGGCAACTAGTTACTCAACCGGTGTTTGGCCGTTGGGTGCGACAACTATTCCCCGGACCCAAGCCGGCCCGGTTGAGCGCGCCGGCGCTCGAAACGCTTGCGATCATCGCCTATCGCCAGCCGATTACGCGAGCCGACGTGGAAGCGGTGCGCGGAGTGACCATCGACGGGGTGCTGCAAACTTTGATGGAGCGAGGTCTGGTCAAGATTTCGGGTCGAGCGGAGATCCCCGGCCGTCCTCTGCTTTACGACACGACACAATTTTTTCTCGAGCATTTCGGTTTGCGTAATCTTGATGAATTACCGAACGCGGAAGAACTCCGGAAACGTTATCTGCCGGTCGCGGCGCCGCCGATAGAATCAGTACCGCCGGTTGAAGCAGTCGGGCCGGTGGATCAACCTGCCCCGTCCGAAGCGCCACAGGCCGCGGAGCAGGATGCGTCCGCCAGTTAAGGGCAGGAACGAGCTCCGTCTCGTCCGATGATAGATTCAGCGCAGTTAATTTCGGGACCAGACAGAGCTCATGCCTCGAAGTGTTTGTCTGAGGCCAATGAGGAGATTAATGCTCAGGGTGCGTTTTCGATGGCTCCGATATCAGTTCAGAAGATGGCAAGCGACGCGCTCGCCCTACAATAGACGATCGCGCGCGCGGCATCGCAGCCGTTGTAGGGCGGGCGCATCGCCTGCCGTTCTTCTGTGCTTACCGATTTGGGTAGCGGTGTTGTTGGGAAGTGCCCCCGCTGTTTCGGCCGAGATTCAGCCTAACGATTGCGCACGAGCCGCACAATATTCCGAATCGAAACGCGGGACCGCGGTGCTCGTCATTCAGAACGGCCGCACAATCTTCGAGCGCTACTCCCGTGGTGCGGTGGTGAACGGTCGCTGGCCCATTTTCAGTGGAACGAAAAGCTTCTGGGGCCTGACCGCACTTTGCGCGGTTCGGGACAACCTGTTTAGACTCGATGATCCCGTGGCGGCGACGATCACCGAGTGGAAAACCGATCCCCGGAAATCTCGCATTACTATTCGACAGCTATTGAATTTCACCGATGGAATTCCGGGCGCCTCACATCTTCACAGCACTTCCATCGGGAATCGGAATATCGCTGCCGTTCAGCTGCCGCTAGTCGCAGAACCCGGCACGCGATTCATCTATGGACCGAGTCATCTTCAGATATTTCTCGAACTTCTGCGCCTCAAACTTCCGGGCCGTTCTCCGGTCGCATACATACAGGAAAACGTGCTGCGTCCACTCGGCCTCGGCGCGATGGAGTTCAAACCGGACCGGCGAGGAAATCCTCTCGGCGCCAGCGGATTTGAGCTAACCGCACGCGAATGGGCGCGCTTCGGCGAGCTCGTGCTTGGCAACGGCAGCTATCAGGGGCGCCAAATTGTTCCCGCGAATCTGATGAAGCAAGCCTTCATCGGTTCATTGGCAAATCCCGCCTACGGCCTAACATTTTGGCTGAACACAAAGCCACCCGGTGCCGCTGAGGCCGACATGGAGAAGGAATTAGATCTGCCTTGGGAGCGTGCGAACTGGCAGGGTATTTGTATCTCTCGGGTTGCGCCAGCTGACATGGTAGTCGCGTTGGGCTCCGGCTATCAGCGGCTGTTCATGATTCCATCGCTCCATGCAATCATTGTACGGCAGGGGCAGGATGCCAGGTTCTCGGACGCCGAGTTTTTGCGGCTGCTGTTTGGCCGCAGATAAGGGTAACAAGTGTAGGTTTGACTTGCGTTCCGGTTTCCGAAACGATGGCTAACCCCGTCATTATCAACTTTTACTGAAAACGTTCCTGAACCAAACGGCGAGTCGAAGGCAGTTCCGGCCAGACCACCGCTGTTGTTAAATACTAAATCCATGAACAAATATGCTATTGGCTGTGGCGGCTTGGTTTTGATCCTCGTCGTTATCGCATTTGTGGTTGGGCTGTGGCTGCTGGGAGGCTACAACCGACTGGTTGGTCTCGATCAGGAGGTCAACAAGAAGTGGGGAGACGTGCAGAGCGTTTATCAGCGGCGCGCCGACCTCATTCCAAACCTCGTGAATACGGTGCAGGGCGCGGCAAACTTTGAGAAATCGACTCTCACCGAAGTGACCAATGCGCGCGCGAGCGTCGGCCGGGTGAATTTGGATCCGAGCAAAGCGCCGACTGATGCGGCACAACTGCAGCAATTCCAGCAGGCGCAGGGTCAATTGAGCAACGCTCTCTCGAGGCTGTTGGTAGTGAGCGAAAATTATCCAGACTTGAAGGCGAACCAGAATTTTCTTGGTCTCCAGGCGCAGCTCGAAGGAACCGAGAACCGGATTTCCGTCGAACGGAACAATTACAACGAGGTCGTGCAAAGGTTTAACACTGCCGTTCGCCGATTCCCGACCAACTTGATGGCTGGAATGTTCGGCTTCGGGCCCCGTCCCTTCTTCAATGCGCAGTCCGGCGCCGATCGGGCGCCAACGGTGAACTTCAATTTTGGTTCGCCGGCGCCCGCCGGATCGCCGCTTCCGGCAGCGACCGCCGCCGCAACACCGTAAGGCAAACTTATTAGCCGTATGAATCCGGGGAGCACAGGCGTCACGCCTGTCGTTCGCGGCGTCCTCGCCGGGGACCGCTTGAACCCTGCTCAACGGAGGGGTATTGCGCCGAGCGACGAGGGTCGAGGCGTTGCGCACCACCCCCGCACCGGGCTGGGCGCCGTGCGTTTCCGGACGCTGGTGTTTCCGGCGCTGTTCGCCCTAACGAGCCTCCTTTCGGCAGCGGAGGTGATTCCGCCGAAACCGGATCGTTATTTCAACGATTACGCCCACGTTGTTCCCAGCCAGACCGCATCGCAGTTGAACGAGCAGCTCGCCCAGTTCGAACGCGAGACTTCGAACCAGGTGCTGGTGGCGGTGTATCCGAACATGCAGACCGATTCTGATATTGCTGACTACACGCAACGAATCGCGCAGTCATGGGGTGTCGGTCAGAAAGACCGCCGGAACGGCGCAGTGCTGTTCGTTTTTGTGCAGGACCGGAAGATCTTCATTCAGGTCGGCTACGGCCTCGAAAGCGTGCTGCCTGATATCACTGCGTTCGATATCAGCGAAAATCGGATCAAGCCTCGTTTCCGCGCTAACGACTACGCGGGTGGTCTGGCTGTCGGAGTCGATTCCATTACGAAGGCGATTCGCGGCGAATACACAGGAACGGGGCGCACCGTTCGAGAACGGAGTGCGCAGGGTAGCGGCGGCTCGCCCGGATTTCTTCTGTTCTTTTTTATCTTCATCATCGCCTTGATCATCATGGGGCGAATCAGTCAGAAGCGAGGCAGGCGCGGTTACCGCTATTCCAGTCTCGGCGGGCCATTCATCGGCGGGTGGTCCGGCGGTTCCGGAGGCGGCTGGTCCTCAGGAGGTGGTGGCGGCGGATTCAGTGGATTCAGCGGCGGCGGCGGAAGCTTCGGCGGCGGCGGAGCCGGTTCGAGCTGGTGAGCCATGCGGACTAAAGAATTTCTCAGCAGGCTGGACCACGATAAGATCGTGGAAGCAATCCGTGATGCGGAATCCAGGACGTCTGGGGAAATCCGGGTTTATCTGCAGCGCGGTAAGGCAAAGGGGGACGTAGTGGAGATGGCCAAGCAGCGATTTCTCCTGCTCGGGATGGAAAAGACCGCAGCGCGGAACGGGGTGCTGATCTTTGTAGCGCCACGTGCGCACCAGTTCGCAGTGATCGGTGACGAAGGGATCCACCGTCAATGCGGGGACGCTCTCTGGCAGAGTGTCGTGGAAAAGATGCGGAATCATTTTCGGACCGAGCATTTCTCGGAAGCATTACTGGACGCGATTCACGATCTCGGCGAGGTGCTGTCGAAACACTTCCCGCGGACTGCTCGCGATAGCAATGAACTGCCCGATGCGGTGTTAGGAGATTGAAAGGGGGCTTCGCAGCCAACCTTAACGCAGGGATGAGCTTGCCTCGTCCCACTAATCCCTCCCCCGCCTGGAAATAAGTGGGACGAGACAAGCTCGTCCCTCCATTTGATCGACCCCCCCCGTTGGACCAGTTGCAACCTCTGAAATTTGCGCTTTATTCCACCCTTCGCTGCGAGTTTTAAATCGCGCCGTTGGTCCCTGGGTTTCCGTCGCTGGACGCGAAGCCTTACTCGCCAGGGGAAACCCGCCGCAGACCACAGAAATGGAGTAGTGGAGTATCGGAGTGCTGGACTGGTGAAGGGCTGACGTGTCCCTGGATCATTGTTCCATTACTCCCATACTCCATCACTCCAACCCAAAACATATGCCAGTTCGTTACGGTCGGTTCGAAATGCCGAAGACTCTCACCAAAGATGAGAGCACGGCCACTGATACTTACGCCAAATTCGTCGCCGAGCCTTTTGAGGCGGGCTACGGCCACACCATTGGTAACTCGTTGCGTCGGGTGCTCCTTTCGTCGCTGGAAGGCGCCGCCATTACTGCGGTACAGATCACCGGAGCCCAGCATGAGTTCGCTACGCTTCCGGGCGTGGTGGAGGACGTGACAGACATCGTTCTCAACCTGAAGCGTGTGAAATTCAAAGCCGCGGATCACGAAGCGCGGAAACTCTCGCTGAGCGTGAACAAAGAGGGCGAAATCACGGCTGAAGACATTCAGGGCATGGCAGGCTACGAAGTTTTAAACCCGAAGCAGACCATCTGCACCCTGGACAAAAAACAGAAGTTTGACGCCGAACTCGAGGTTCGCGTGGGCCGTGGCTTTGCCACCGGCGAAGAGAACAAACGTGCGGACCAGCCAATCGGGTTGATTCCGATTGATTCTATTTTCTCACCGGTCACGCGGGTGAAATATGCGGTGGAAAATACCCGTGTCGGACAGCGCACCGACTACGACAAGCTGATCCTGGAGGTCTGGACTGACGGACGCCTGACTCCGGACGACGCCTTATTGCAGGGGTCGGCTATTCTTCGCCATCACCTCGATGTATTCGTGAATTTCAATGAGGACGTGATCGAGTTCGATGAGACTCCAGCGGGCGTCAGCGAGGAGAACATGAAGCTGAAGAAGCTTCTCAATATGAGCGTAAACGAGATCGAGCTCAGTGTCCGCGCCGCGAATTGCCTAAACAACGCCAACATCACAACCGTCGGCCAGCTGGCCCAGAAGACCGAGGCCGAGATGCTCAAATATCGGAACTTTGGCAAGAAATCGCTGAACGAGATAAAGGACAAGCTTCAACAGCTGGGATTGAGCCTGGGAATGAAGTTCGATCCGGGTCTGGTTGATATGCCGATCGGTGGAGGCGTCGACGGCGCCGGTACGAACGGCGCGGCAGTTCAGGTATAACAATCCTTTCACCGTTTAACTGGAGGCTCCTGTCGAATGAGACATCAGAAGAAAACCCTCAAGCTCGGACGCACGGCCGAGCATCGCAAAGCGTTGCTGGCAAACCAGGTCTGCAGCTTGATCGAGCATGAGCGGATCAAAACGACATTAGCCAAGGCCAAAGCGGTCCGGCCACTGGCTGAACGAATGGTGACGTTAGGCAAAGACGGATCGCTGCACGCGCGACGGACTGCTCTGGCGGTATTACGACAGAAGAATGCAGTCAAGAAGCTGTTCGACAATATCGCGCCCAGATCAACGGATCGCCACGGCGGTTACACCCGGATCATCAAACTCGGGCCGCGGAAGAGCGACTCTGCTCCGGTAGCATTCCTGGAATGGGTCGATGCTGCTCCTGTGACCGAGGAAAAGGAACCGCTGAAGAAAAAGGGTAAGGAGAAGTCCTCCAAAGAGGAGAAAACTGCTCCGGCTCCGGCAACAGCGCAGAAAGAAGCGGCGCCGGCCGCTGAAGAGAAGCCAGACGCGAAGGCCAGCGAAGCATCGGAGCCGGCTCCGGCACCTGCGGCCGACGAAGAATCCAAGAAGCCGAAGAAGCGGAAATGGTTCGGTCGTAAGTCCGACGGCGGCTAGGCGTGTGAATGTGGCATTCGGCTCCCAGCCGATGAGAAGAGTAAAAGTGATTGGTGGGATGCTAATGCCGCGTCGCGTTCTGTAATCAACGCTCGAACTTATCTTGTTAGGCTGGATTTGGCAGCTAACCGGTCTTTGTTTGGTGTAGTTCCGGGTCTGGTTTGCTCTAATTTTCTGTCCCAAAAGCGGAACGGCAGGTTCCCGTCACCGGAACAATCCGGCAGAGCTTCTGCGAACATCTCGATTCACATCCAGCTGTTCATCAACGGTTTATGATTATGTAAATTGGCTTGGCACGATCGTTGCATAAGGGTGCACACGTTAACCAAACAAACTCTTATGACCAATCACCAAGAATCTACATACGCTCTCCTGGTTCGCTCTGAAGAACGAAGCCGCGGAGCCCTTGAAGCCGTCGCTTACTCGACCATCTTCCTCAGCCTGGTAGTTGCCGTCTGGCAATTTGCCCAGCACCCGGTAAACATTCGCGCGGCCGGAATCGAGCACATCGCCAGCACCAGTGAAGTGAGCGGCGCCATTGTGCGCAGCTGATCCAGGGCAGAAACAATGGCTCTGGGTCGGCCTCGCTATCATGGTGCGTTCCGGCACCGGCACTTCATCGTTTTCGGATGGCCTAACCATCCGCGCGGTCTCGACGGCACTCTTCGGCTGAAATGGATCATTGCGGCGGGAGTGAATACCGCAGCAGCCACACGTCCATAGTATGTTCGGACAGGATGTACGGTTCGGGTTGCGCGTCCTGCGCAAGAATCCTGGCTTTACCCTCGCGGCAGTGGTTGCCCTGACTCTGGGGATCTCCAGTGCCACCGCCATCTTTACGGTTGTCGATGGTGTCTTGCTGCGCCCTCTGCCGTATCCTGATGCGGCCCAGTTAGTCACGGTTGCGCAGAGCGTTCGCAGCACCGGGGTTTCGATGTACGACAGTTCGCCGGCTAACTATCTGGATTGGACGACCCAGGCAGACGTGTTCTCTCACTTGGCCGCCAGCCGCGGGAATCAGGCGACGCTCAGCGGTGGCGATCAGCCTGAGCGCGTGCGGACCACTACCACGTCATCTGATTTCTTCCCGCTTTTTGGGGTATCGCCGGTTTTGGGGCGCACGCTGACGAAGCAGGACGCAACTGCCGGCAACAATCACGTCGTTGTCCTCGGGTATGATCTTTGGCAGCGCCGATTCGGCGGACAACCGGAGGTAGCAGGTCGCGACATCATTCTCGACGGGCAGCGCTTCACCGTGGTCGGCGTAATGCCGCGCGGATTTTCGCCGGACAATTATGGGCAGCTTTGGATTCCATCTGCGTGGGATGTGCCACCGCATCCGCTAGTCCCAACCGAAGACCCGCGTCCGATGCGGAGCCGCAATTATCTCGACGTGTGGGGCCGGCTGAAGCCGGGCGTCAGCGTGCACCAAGCGCGGACCGAGATGAGCGCGATCGCTTCCCGTCTGGAAAGCGAATATCCTAACGACAACAAGGACGTGGGGATCGTGGTGGCGGGACTTCATGAAGAGGCGGTCGGCAGCTTGCGCTCGGCCTTGGTCGTGTTGATGGCAGCTGTTGCGTTTCTGCTGCTGATTGGGTGCGTCAATGTTGCGAACTTGCTTCTTGCCCGGGCAGCGGCGCGGGATCGCGAAATCGCGATCCGCTTCGCCCTGGGAGCAAGTCGCGGCAGACTAGTTCGCCAGCTCCTGACCGAAAGTGTTCTCCTGGGTCTGATCGGGGGCGCCGCCGGGGTCGTGTTCGCCGCCTGGGGCGTTCCGCTTTTGCTCGCTCTTGGTCCGGCCGATATTCGCAATTTCAACGGGATCGGATTAAACCGGGAGGTGTTAGGTTTCAGCCTTGCTGTATCGATCCTAACTGGCTTGATCTTTGGCTCGATCCCGGCAATCTACGCCTCGTTTCTCCGGCCTAACGATTCACTAATCCAGGCGGGCCGTGGAACCACGGCCCCTCATCACCGCGGCCGGGCCGTGCTCATCACCACAGAAATCGCGTTGTCACTTGTGCTGTTAATCGGCGCTGGTCTCATGATGAAAAGTTTCGACAAGCTTTTGCGCGTCGATCCCGGTTTTGCATCCGATCACCTTCTGGTGTTCAACGTAGCTCCGGTTTCGTCTACCGATTTGCCCCGGCAGGCCGTCTTCTATCGTACGGTGCTCGACCGCATCGCAGGCGTTCCCGGCATCGAATCAGTCGGTGCGGTGAATCGTCTGCCAATGGCTGCTGGCAACAGTTCGCGTTCTTTCATGCTGCCAGGCAGCGACAAATCCCACGAGGCCGACTTGCGCATAGCAAGCCCCGCGTATTTCAAGACGATGAAGGTGCCGCTGTTACGCGGCCGGGTGTTTACTGAAGCAGACGGCAACGCAAACGCGCTGCCGGTAATTGTCGTCAACGAAGCGTTAGCTCGCGCGGTATTTCCTAACGACGATCCGGTTGGAAAATTTATTATCCAAGGGAGTGCCGCCAATAAATTCCAGATCGCAGGTGTGGTCGGCAACGTGCGCCATCGTCGTCTGGAAAGCGCGCCGAATCCAGAGGTCTACCAGCCACTCGGTCAAAATGTCTGGCCATCCATGTTTGTGGCCGTTCGCACCAGCGCAGGGAATCCGTTGACCCTCCTCCCGGCGGTCCAGAATGCGGTATGGAGCGTAGATAAAAACGTCGCCCTCGCGGACGTCCGCACCATGGATGATCTGATTGCTAATTCGATGGCGAGCAGGAGGTTCACGATGCTGTTACTTACCAGCTTCGCCGGGATCGCCCTGGTTCTTGCCGCGATCGGATTGTTCGGTGTCATGTCTTATTCGGTTGTGCAACGTGGCCGGGAAATCGGGGTTCGAATGGCGCTGGGCGCACGGCGGATCGACATTTTCGGCCTGATCGTGCGCGAAGGGATGGGCCTAACGGCGCTCGGCCTGGCCATCGGGATCATTGCATCTGCCGGTATGACCCGGCTGATTTCAAACCTTCTCTTCGGAATCAGCGCTACCGACTTGTCCACCTTTGCCGTCGTGTCGGCCTTACTCGCGTTCGTTGCCTTCATTGCCTGTTGGTGGCCGGCGCACCGCGCCAGCAAAGTGGATCCGATCGTCGCATTACGGGCGGAGTGAACAGTGGTCCATGAGCGATATCCGCTATAGCCTGCGCCAACTGGCAAAACACCCGAGCTTTACCGTAATTGCAATCGTCGCGCTGGCGCTCGGTATCGGGGCGAACACAGCGATTTTCAGCGTGGTGAATTCGGTTTTGCTGCGGCCCTTACCATATCCCGATCCCGATAGATTGATCCTCGTGCGGGAGCGATCCCATCTGTTTCAGTGGGGCGCGGTTGGTTACATGAACTGGCTGGACTGGCATCGCGGCCAACGAAGTTTCACCGATCTGGCGCTCGTTAGGCGAGGAGGATATAACTTCTCGATCAACAGCGAAGCCGGAGCCCCTGAGCGGATTCGCGGGCTTCGTGCCAGCTCCGGTTTTCTGTCAGTGATGGGTCTGAAGCCGCGACTTGGTCGCGATTTCGCGCCGCTCGAGGATGTGTCAGGGGCGCCGAATGTCGCCCTCATCAGCGAACATCTGTGGCGCCACAGATTTGGCGGGTCGGAATCTGTTCTGGGCAAGCATGCGCTCATTGATGGAGTTGGCCGTGAGATCGTAGGCGTGTTCTCCTCCAACCTTCAGTTCGGGCGGTATCCCGATGTGATATTGCCGTTAGGTGAGATTGTTACCGAGCCGGACATGCTCACGCGGGATAATCATCAGGGTTTCGCGGCAATGGGTCGACTCAAACCCGGAGTGAGCGTGGACCAGGCCCGCGCTGATCTCGACGCGATTGCGATTGATCTTGAGAAAAAATACCCCGACAGCAACACCGGTCGGCGGGTGCGGATGGACCTGTTGTACGAGGCGACCGTTGGCGATTACCGGGCGAGCTTGAACCTATTGCTGATCGCCGTTGGATGCGTTTTGATTATTGCTTGTGCGAACGTGGCCAACTTGCAGCTGGCCCGGGCGCTCGCGCGGGGGAGGGAGATGGCGGTGCGAACCGCTCTGGGCGCAAGTCGGTGGGCCATCTCGCGGCAATTGCTGGTGGAGAGCACGATTCTGGCGCTTACCGGCGCGGCCGCGGGCGTGTTGCTCTCGGTCTGGAGTCTGGACGCAATCCTTGCGCTGACCCCCGCCAATGTGCCTCGGTTTCACGAGACCCGGATCGACCTCACGACTTTAAGCTTTACTGCTGTTGCTGCGGCGGTGGCGGGAGTTCTGGTTGGACTCTGGCCGGCGTTGAGGATGTCAAACGCGGCATCGATCTCAGGTGCGTTGCACGAGGTCGGCGGTAGAGGGTCGAGTGACGGCGTCGGAAAACAACGAATGCGCTCGGCGCTGGTAGTGACGCAGGTGGCACTCGCCATTGTGCTGCTGGCAGGGGCTGGATTGACGTTAAAAAGTTTCTGGCACGCGCAAAATGAGCCGCTCGGTTTCAACCCGCATGGCATCGTGAACTTCCCCATTTCGCTGCCGGAAGCGAAGTATGCCACGAAAGAACGGAAGGCGGCGTTCTGGACGGAATTACTGGACCGTGTCCAACGACTGCCTAACGTCGAAGCGGCAGCGACTAGTGGTAACAGTCCATTCGATGACACCGAGTCGGACAGCAATTTTCATCTGACCGGCACGCCTGCGATTCCGCCCGGGCAGCAGCCGTCCGCTGAAGTCAGCGCGGTTTCAGCCGATTACTTTCGCGTGATGGGCATGCCCATTCTCCGCGGACGAGGGTTTGGACCTGAGGATCGTCCGGTCGAAAACGGGCAGTCACGTTCGATCATCATCGATGAGTCCTTTGCTCGAAAGTTCTTCGCTGGCAAAAACCCGATCGGGGAGCATATCGACGACAATCAGACGCTCGACAAGACCGCTGCACCGATGACGATCATCGGGGTCGTGCCGCGGACTCGTAACGAAGCCCCGGGCGAGGACAATACCGAGAAGTTAGGCATGGTGCAGGAGTACTGTTATGCAGCGCAAGTGGCCGAGGGCGATAACAATCTCCATGTCAGAACCACCGTCAGAAACATCGGACCACTGGTGGCGGCAGTGAGACGCGAGCTTGCGGCGATGGACCCGGATCAACCGATCGGCCCGATATCCACTATGGACGAAAGCATTGGCTCCAGTCTGGCTACTCGCCGTTTGACTATGGCCCTGTTATCCGCCTTCGCCATTCTCGCGCTCGTTCTGGCAAGCGTAGGGCTTTATGGTGTCATGGCGCTCACGGTGACTCAACGCACGCGTGAGTTAGGTATTCGCATGGCATTAGGTGCTGCCCAGGCCAACATTTTCCGTCTCGTATTCAGTCATGGCGTTAGTCTAACCACATCAGGCATCGTGCTCGGCATCGCTGGCGCACTGGCGGTTGGGCGTGCACTGATGTCGGTTCTCTACAACGTCGGGATAGTGGATATCGGAGCGACCATGACCGCCGTGCTTTCCCTGTTGATCGTAGCGCTGATCGCCTGCTTCGTTCCGGCGCGGCGAGCCACTCGGGTCGATCCGGTGATCGCGCTTCGCAGCGAATAAGAATTTTATGTTCAATCTTCGCCATTCCCTACGTTCGCTCGCCAACCAGCCGTTGTTCAGCGCAATCGTGATCATCACTTGTGCCCTCGGCATTGGCGCTAATACCGCCGTTTTCAGCGTCGTTAATGCCGTGCTTCTCCGGCCTTTGCCCTATTCAAATCCGTCAAGACTCGTCGCGCTGATGCCCTATGACCAACGAGTAGGTACCGAGAACGGTTACGATCAATCGGCGTCGTCCTATCCCGATTTCGCTGATTGGCGCGCGCAGAATTCAGTGTTTGAACACGTTGCGGTTTATAATAACGAAAGTCTCACCCTGACCGACGGACAGGAAGCGGTTCAGCTACAGGGCCAGGCAGTTTCAGCCGACATGTTCGCCCTGCTCGGGGTTCAACCAATCCTTGGCCGTGCTTTTTCCCTCAACGAGGACGACCCGGGCACTCACGTCGCCATTTTGAGTAACGACCTGTGGAAGAGCCGATTCGGATCCGATCCCGGCGTGCTCGGGAGGTCGGTCACACTCGATGGTCAGCCGTTCACGGTGGTGGGGGTGATGCCTGCCGGTTTTCGATTCCCGATCCGTACCACGCCGGTCGAACTGTGGACGACCATGGCCATTCTTCGTGAGTCCCGGGATGGCAGTAAGCCGATGACTGAACAGCGCGGCAATAATTTCCTGAATTGCGTGGCTCGTCTCAAAAACGGGGCATCGTTAGACCAGGCGCAGGCCAACATGGAAACCATCGCCACCGCGCTTCGCAAGCAGTATCCCGATTCAAATACCAATCTCGCGGTCAAAGTTGTGCCTTTGGTGACGGCAATGGTAGATCAGGCGCGCTCGGGGTTGTTCATGTTATGCGCCATGGCCGGGTGTGTTTTGCTGGTTGCTTGTTTGAACCTTGCCAATCTCCTGCTCGCTCGCGCTCTGTCGCGCCGCAAAGAGATTAACATCCGGGCGGCCCTCGGTGCCGGCCGCTGGCACCTGATCAAGCAGCTGGTCGGCGAAAGCCTCATCCTTGCTGCGGCCGGCGGCGCGACTGGGCTGCTATTGTCCGTTTGGGGCTTGGAACTGCTGAAGCGCTTCTTACCGACCACGATTCCGCGCATCGACCAGATCTCTCTCGATCTGCGGGTGCTGAGTTTCACCGCCGGGGCCAGCCTGGTCGTCGGTGTGGTCAGCGGTCTTCTCCCTGCCTGGCGCGTTTCTCATCCTGGCGCCGCCAATTCGCTGAACGAAGCCACTCGCGGTTCGACCGAAGGTGTTCGTGGCCGACGAACCCGTGCGGCCCTGGTTGTGATCGAAATTGTGCTGGCGTTAGTGTTGCTCGCCAGCGCCGGGCTGCTGGTGAAAAGTTTTCTTCGTCTGCAGGATGTGCCGCCCGGCTTCGATCCGACCAATATCGCCACAGCCAGAATAGCGTTGCCGTCCACCACCTACCCGAAGTCGGCTGATAACGCGCGGTTCTACAAATCATTGTTAGCGAAGATATCCGAACTTCCCGGGGTGCGATCAGTGAGCGCGGCGTGGTGGCTACCGCTCAGTGGCAGCGACGTATCGTTTAACTTCAACATCGAAGAGAGACCGTTGCCGGTGGCAGAACAGCCAATCGCTCAGGTGAATTCCGTGGCGCTCGATTATTTCAAAACCATGAGTATTCCGGTTCTACAGGGCCGGGATTTCACCGCACAGGACGACGGTAACGCGCCGAAGGTCGTGGTCGTGTCGCAGGAGTTTGTTCGGCAATTCTTCCCCGGTGAAAATCCAATTGGGAAGCGGATTACGCCGAGCGGATCGGTGGACGACGCCAAGCCGCCCGTGCGAGAGATCATCGGCATTGTCGGCGATACGCATCTTATCAGCTTGAGCGCCAAACCGAAGCCCCAGATTTATGTCCCGCACCAGCAGTTCGCCGTTGGTGGGATGTCGCTGTTGGTCCGCTCGCCGCTTGAGCCGCAATCGCTGATTGCCAGCTTGCGTAACGTGGTCGGCAGTGTGGACAAGGACGTTCCACTGTTTCGTGCAAAAACCCTCGTCGAGTATGCGTCGCAATCGGTTTCGCAGCCGCGGTTTAACGCGATGTTGGTCGGCCTGTTCGCCTTGATTGCTCTGCTCCTGGCCGGCGCCGGCATCTTCGGCCTAACCAGTTACACAGTCACCCAGCGGACGCAGGAAATCGGGATTCGGATGGCGCTTGGCGCACAGCGCACGGATGTTCTGCGACTAATCATCGGCCAAGGCATGCGACTGCTGGTGATTGGAATCGTGTGCGGGTTCATCGGCGTCTACGCGATTGGGCACCTATTGCAGAGTCTTCTATTCGGCATTGGTGCTCACGACGTGGTCACGATCGTTAGTGTGAGCGCCGTTCTCTCAGTGGTGGCATTGCTGGCGTGTTGGATTCCGGCGATGCGTGCCGCCAAAGTCGACCCGGTGATCGCGCTGCGGAGTGAGTAGGGGAGCTTGTTCTCTAGTTTCCAGAAGTTAGGCGACGCGTTTCGTCGGTCGGCTAGTGCTGACAAATAAAAAGAGCGGTGTCATCCTGAGCTTGTCGAAGGATCTCTCCTACTTGTGTGACGCATACCGCATTTGTGAGGTCGACGCTCCACCCTGTCGCGATCCCGGCCGGGATGACATAGCTTAGAAGCGCGGCTTCTCTACGTGTTCTAGCAACAGGCGGTGTGTTGCATAACAATTCAGACGCGGATCCCGATAGCCGCCGATTGAAGTCTACCCGAAATGAATCAACCGCCAGTTCACCTGACCATTCTCAATGCGCAACTCGGCCACGCTCCGCGGCGAACCCCGGTTAGGCCGGGTCACACAACCCGGGTTCAGAAAAAGCACGCCGCGCCATTTTTCATTCCGCGGCACATGCGTGTGGCCGTGCAGTAGCACATCGACGTCTTCTGGTGGGCGTTCCGGCGGAATGTGTTGAAGTCGGAACCGTAACCCGCCACGCTTCAGGTCGACGGTTAACGGCCATTGGTAAGTGTTGTCGCAATTTCCTCGGACAACCGTGACTTTGGGACCAATACCGCGCAGTTCGTCCAAAATGGACCCAGCGCAAACGTCACCCAGATGCCAAATCTCATCCGCGCCCCGCGCGAGCTCCACCACCTTCCCCGGTAACCGGTCGTGCGTGTCCGCTAACACAAAGATACGCGAAGCTTTGGTAGCCATGGCCTGGTCGAGTTTTGGAGTAAGTGCAAAAAAGAAACACACATTCCTCCAGCACTCCATACTCCATTTCTGTCCCCGCCTTCTCCACCTTTGCGTCTGGCGCAGGACGCATTAACCTTCGCCTGTGTCATTTAGCGACTTTGGACTTTCCCCGGAAGTTGTACAGGGAGTGCAGGCGATGGGATTTAAGGAGCCAACGCCGATTCAGCTCCGCGCTTTCCCGCTCATTCTTGACGGCAAAGATCTGATCGGAACGGCTCAGACGGGTACGGGCAAAACGGCGGCATTCGCGCTGCCAATCTTAACGCTTCTCGCTCACCACGGAAAATTTCGCTGTCTGGTCCTGGAGCCCACGCGCGAATTAGCCGCGCAGGTGGAGACCGCCTTTCGCGACTACGGGCGTTTCACCGATCTGCGGGTGGCTGTCGTTCACGGGGGCGTAGGCTATGGCAAACAACGTGAAGAAATTAAACGCGGCGTTGACGTAGTTGCCGCGACACCAGGTCGGTTGCTCGATCATCTGGAACAAGGCGTGATTCATTTTCGCGACGTGAATATTCTGGTGCTGGACGAAGTAGATCGAATGCTGGACATGGGGTTCCTGCCGGATGTCCGGCGAATCGTCGAGCGGATTTCAACCGATCGCCAAACGCTGCTGTTCTCAGCCACCTTACCGCCAGAGATCGAGCGATTGGCCGCGTGGGTATTGCGCGACCCGCAGATCGTCGAGATCGGCATTCGGCGTTCGCCGGCCGAAACGGTAACTCACGCCGTGTATCCGGTCGCCGCCGAACAAAAGTTCGACTTACTGATGGCTTTATTGGAACGGACTAACTTCGACAGCGTGCTGATATTTTGCCGCACGAAGCAGAACGCCGACCGGGTGGCGCATTCGTTGAAGGATGCAAAGCACGCCGTTGCGGTTTTGCATTCCAACCGAACCCAGCGTGAACGAATTGAAGCGCTCGAGGGCTTCAAATCGGGCAAGTACGAAGTGATGGTAGCAACCGACATTGCCTCGCGCGGTCTCGACATCGCGGGCGTCAGTCACGTCATCAATTACGATGTGCCGGAGCATCCGGAAGATTACGTGCACCGAATTGGGCGAACGGGTCGCGCTCAAAATGTGGGAGACGCATTCACTCTCATGAACGGTCAGGAAGTTCAGGCGCTTCAGGCAATCGAGCACTTCATCGGACAAAAGATTCCGCGCCTAAAGCTGGAAAACTTCCCTTATCTGTACACCGCGCTGTTCGAGCCCGAGTCGGCCTCGGGAGCGAAGCGCGGCGTCGGTGGCGGTCGAACCCATCGCGGATACTCATTTGGCCGGCGACGACGGTAGGGTTCGGGTTACGGACGCACTCCTAAGGGAGCGATTTCCACAAGCGGGACGAAATCGCTTTTCTGCGATGGGGTAAGCCAGCCATCTCGTGAGTGGCCATCGTGCCTCACCCCGAAAAAGACGCCCAAGGTTGTCATCCTGAGCCAAGTCGAAGGACCTCTCCTACCTGCGTGAAGTACCTTGCGACTGGGAGGTCCCTCGACTCCGCTCCGGATGACATAGCTATGCTTTGGATGCTGTAAGCAGTGCGCGCTCGATTCAGCGTTGGAAGGTGCACGTCGGCGTTCCGTCCAGTGCGGTCCCGGTTCGCCCGGAGCGACACAGCTACGACTTGGATGCTGCCAAGTAAGTGGTTCGACAGTTGCGATGCCTGCTACTTCACCCGCAGCAGGACTTCCCGAGCGACCTCGAGCCGTAGCCTCTCCAGATGCTCGATCTGTTCGATCGCACGCTCTTCCAACCGAACGAGATCCACTCCGCGCAATAACGGCGAGCTGCCGATCGCTGCGTTCAACGCCCGCCAAAGCAGCTGTTTACCAGTCACCCCGAGAACAAGAACTTCCAAAGCCTGGACCAACCCGAGCTGCCATTTCTTCTGACCAGCCGCTGCCAGCTTTATCCGTGCGATCTTCTCGGCGATCCACGCGCCCGCTTTGCGGATCCCACTCTCATTGGCATTAAACCGCTGCACGATTTTCTTCAGAACATCCTGATCAGCAACGATCTCCGTTCGGATTTCCTGCAAGCTCCTTGCCAGTGGTTCATCGGCGTGACTTTTAATCAGATGATCGAGCAATTCGATGGCGCTGACCGAACCGGCCAGATGATCGTTTAAATAGGTAACCAGCTGTCTCACGATGAAGTGAACAGCTCTATTGTAGCGGTGACTGTGTCAACCGCCGAACCTGGAGAACCGGCATCCATTGGCGGGGGTAGCCGTCTACATGCTCAATGAGCCTTGCACCACTGGTCGATCCAGTCGTTCACGGTTTGGTACCAGAGTCGCCCATTCTGTGGTTTCAGCACCCAGTGTCCTTCATCGGGAAAGTACAACATTTTTGAAGGGATGCTGAGCCGTTGCAGCGTAGTGAAGAGTTGGAAACCTTCGCTAACGTCGAACCGGTAATCGAGTTGGCCGTGAACGACGAGCGTCGGCGTTTTGAATTTGTCAGCCGAAAGATGCGGTGACCATTTCCGATAAAGCTCTCGCTGCTTCCAAGGCGGTCCTTTGAATTCCCATTCCGGAAACCAAATTTCTTCGGTCGTGCCGTAGGCCGATTCGGTATTGAACATCCCGTCGTGCGACACAATGCATTTGAATCGATCGGTGTGGCCTAACAACCAATTTGCCATGAAACCGCCGTAGCTTGCGCCCAGCGCGGCTTCCCGGTTCGCATCAATGAACGGGTAGGTCTTCTCCACGTAGTCCAAGCCTTTCATTAAATCGACAGATGGTTTGCCGCCCCAATCGCCACTGATCGAGTCGGTAAACTTTTGCCCGTAACCGGTCGATCCGTGGAAGTTGATCATGACCACGACATAACCGTTGGCGGCGAACAGTTCCGGGTTCCACCGGTAGGACCAATCGTTGCCCCAGGAACCCTGCGGTCCGCCGTGGATCAGGAACTTCAGCGGATATTTTTTTGCCGGATCGAATCGCGGCGGCTTCACCATGAATCCCTGCACGTCTTCATCGGCCGCGCCTTTGAATGTGAAGGATTCAAGGCCAGCCATGTCGATTGCATTCAGCGTTGTGTCGTTCAAATGAGTCACGGCCTCGGCAGAGGGTCTGCCTTCCGGCGAGGGAAACTGCATCCGCCAGATTTCATTAGGCGAGCTGATTGACATTCGGGTGAAGTAAAGGGTGCCGAGACCGCTCGTGCTTCCAGCGAACACCAGATCATCCGCGTGCAGGTCTTCTCCCCTAACCGGGGACTCATCGCCTCCGATATCGACAACGTACACAGGTGATTGACCGTGGTCTTCGGCCGTGAAGATCAGCGGCGTGATTGGTTTATTCCCGCGCGGTGGCTCCGGTAGAGTCCAGGTAAAGCTGCCTACGGAACGATCGAAGTTCTTCGTGACATCGGTCAATTTTCCGGCCGCTCGATCAAAGATGAGCAGCGATTGCTTGTCCGATTCGAAGCCGGCACGCGCCTGCGAACGCCAGGCGAGGTATTTGCCGCTCGGGGAATATAACGGAGTCGAATCGCTGCCCGGGCTGGTCGAAATTTTGTTCGGCGTCCCGCCCGCTATCGGCACGACGAAGATGTCGTTGTTCGTGCTGGCCGCTTCGATCTCATCGATGTTGCTGGTGTAGGCGAGCTCCTGGCCGTCCGGCGAGATGACGTACATATCCTGGCCACCGAGATTGAACGGCGGCACGTCGTGATCTCCCGGCGTCAGATCGCGGGGTTCTCCGCCATTCGTGGTGGCGCGAGACTCTGTCGAGCCGCTGACCGTGCCCAGTTCCGCGCTAACGACAAACAGATGACTGCGTTTGAATTCGCTGAACGCGTTCCAGTGCCGGTAGAACAAATGCGAGAAAACCTTCGCCTTCACCTTGCTGTTCTTCAGCTCTTCCTCGCGCCGTTTATTGCAGTCGTCGTTGCCACAACCGGGGTATACCGAAGAGATAAACACGATGTTCTTCCCATCGGGTGACCAAACTCCACCGTCGGCCCCGGTAGACATGTTCGTGACCTGATGTGGTTTGCCCACCAGGGTTCCGGAATCCGGCTCGAAATCGCACATCCAAATCTGGCTTGGCTCCGTCGCTTTCGACGTCCAGATCAGCCGTTTACCGTCAGGCGAGAAACGAGGCCGCTCTTCATGCGTCGGTGTCGGATTCAACCGACGCGACTCGCCGCCGATGGCGGCCACAATCCATAAATGCGCCGTTTTGGTGTTGGCTTCAAGGTCGACATCTTCAGCATCGAATACCACCCATTTCCCATTCGGGGATGCCACCGGAGCGCTTACGCGTTTCAGCTTCATCATGTCCTCGAAGGTGAACGGATGTTTCGGGGTCTGAGCGAGCGCGGTCGACGCGAGTAGGAAAACGATGGCTGCGATTTTGAGTTTCATCCCTGTGCGATTCTCCTGTGCCGCAGTGGGGGTGCAAGCATGGACTGCGGACGTTCGCTTGCCCAAGAGGTCCGATCTGTGTTCATCTGTGGCTAACAAAATGAAACGACTCCTGCTCACTCTGCTGTCGATGGGTCTCACTGCGTTCACAGTTCACGCGGAAACCCTCACGCTTGTCGGTGGCACGGCAATTAACCCGGCCGATGGCAAAATCATCCAAAACGCGGTCATCACGATTAGCGGCGATACCATCGAGAGCGTTGGCTCTGGCGACAAGGCTCCGGCGGGCGCGAAGACGATCGACTGTAAGGGCAAGTTCATCCTGCCCGGCTACATCGATAGCCACGTGCACTTTTTCCAGTCGGCTGACTTGTTTACCCGACCGGATGTGGTCGACCTCACGAACGTCCGATCTTACAGCGATGAAGTCGCGTGGGTGAAAAGTCACGTCGAAGACGTGTTTGCGCGTTATCTCCGATGCGGAATCACATCGGTCGTCGACGTCGGCGGGCCGATGTGGAATTTCGAAGTCCGAAAACATGCCGGAGAGACTGCGAAAGCACCTCGAGTAGCGGTCGCTGGTCCACTGATTTCCAGTGTCTCAAGACCGCAATTGGATCTCGGTGATCCGCCGATCGTGCGGATCGATACGCCGGATCAGGCTCGCGAGTTCGTCCGCAAACTGGCGCCGCAACGGCCGGATTTCGTGAAGATCTGGTATATCGTCGACAAAGACCATCCGGTGGGAAGTTTTCGGCCGATCGTTCGGGCGACGATTGAGGAGAGCCACAACAACAAGCTCCGGGTGGCGGTGCACGCAACCGAACTGGAGACCGCGAGAGCTGCGGTCGAGGAAGGTGCCGACGTTCTCGTTCACAGCGTTACGGACAAGGAAGTGGACGACGGGTTTGTGCAGCTGTTGAAGGCGAAACACACAATCCTGTGCCCGACACTTGTGGTGTTTGAGCGGTACGGACGGACCTTCGCTAACAAGTTGAATTTAACTCCGGAAGAGAACGCGTGGGGTAATCCGGAGGTGATCGCAACACTGGACGTGACGAAACTCGATCCATCCAAAGTCCCGGAACGGATCAAGGCAGCTCTGGCCGACCCGGCCGCGATGCTCAGTCGGATTGAGGCCACTTATAAGGTGGCACTGAAGAATCTGAAGACGCTTGAAGATGCCGGTATAACAATCGCCGCCGGAACTGATGCCGGAAACATCGGTACCATCCATGGTCCCGCCCTATTCCGTGAATTTCAGCTGATGAAAGAGGCCGGCCTAACGCCGATGCAGATCCTGAAAGACGCGACGTCAAATGGCGCGCAGTTATTTGGGGGTGACATCGGATCGAAACTGGGCTCGCTCGAAGCTGGAAAATTCGCGGATCTGGTGATCCTGAAATCGAATCCAGTGACTGAAATCACCCAGGCCTCGGAAATTGACGCTGTGGTTAAAGGCGGAGTGGCCTATCCAGTCGATACGATTCTTCGCGCGCCAATGCCGCGCTGACTGAAATGAAATCAGTTGTTGGGCGTCGGGTGCGCTCTATCTGACCCTCGGCGGCGGACCGGAATCACTGTTAAATTAGACCGCCGTGGGTTTGCTAAAGAGAGTGAATCTATCGGCCGGATGGCCGGCGCCTTCCAGGAGCTCAGTCCTCCGCCCGAA
>JBJMXE010000050.1:0-8017 GCA_045809745.1 Chthoniobacterales bacterium
ACCACTTTGAGCTGCAACAGAGGACCGCGAGCGAGATCGAAAACCGTTGCCGAATTCTCTTCGATCTGCCGTTCGATTTCTAGCTCCTGTTCGGATTCAGAAATTCCGCACCGATCGATCTCGCGAATTTTAAGATTCGCCGTGTCGGCAACGACCTGCACCGGTTTGCCATCCCTCGATTGTAGAGTCGTCCGGAGCAACTCGTGCCGCTGAATCACGGCCTCCAAACTTCGCTCGAGAGTGGAGACATCCAAAGGCCCGTTCACGAGATAGGCATCGGGAATGTGATAAGCAGAGCTGCCCGGCTCAAGCTGATCCAGAAACCAAAGGCGTTCCTGCGCGAACGACAGAGAGACTGGGCCCTCACGAGGTTTCCGATGAAACACTGGAGATTGGCTGTGCACAGCAGTTGACAGACGCGCTGCCAGTTGTCGAATCGTTGGGGCGTCAAAAATTTCGCGCAAAGGCAGCTCGAATCCCAGGTCGGCACGGATTCGGGCAATCACCTGCGTAGCTGACAGTGAATGGCCGCCCAAATAGAAAAAGTTATGATCGATTCCCACGGCCTCTCGCCCTAACAACTCCTGCCATATTTGCGCCAGTCTGCGCTGATGCTCTGTTTCCGGCGCTACAAAGGGCGTGCCGGCTGGCAACGGAACGGCTGGTTGCAACGGCACGGACCGCCGATCAATCTTGCCGGTCGTGGTCAACGGCAGATGCGGAATTACTAAAAACCTCGCCGGTATCGCGTACTCCGGCAGCCATTGCAAAGCAAAGGACCGCAGCTCTTCCAGGGATAATGCCGCGTCCCGGTGCAGCACCAGGTAGGCAACCAGATCGCGCTGTCCCTGGCGGTTAGTCTCACCCGCCGCGCAGGCGGCGTTTACCGCCGGATGACGGCGCAATACCGCTTCGACTTCTTCAAGTTCTACCCGAAATCCGCGAATTTTAATCTGGAAATCGGTCCGTCCATCAATCTGGTAAATGCCGTCACTCGTGACTCTGCCGAGATCACCCGTGCGGTATAGCCGACCATGTGATGGATGTTCGATAAACCGCGTCGCATTCAGTTCGGGAAGATTGAGGTAGCCGAGCGCCAGGCCGGGGCCTCTGACATATAGTTCGCCGGTTTGTCCGACGATTTGCGGTTCGAGATCTGGTCCGAGCACGACCAGTTCGGCATCTACCGGACGTCCTACCGGCACATGGGTCGTCGATTGTTCGCCATTGCATTTCCACAGCGCAGTAAAAGGCGCCTCGGCGAGTCCATAGAAATTGTACAGGTCCGCGTCCGACCGACGCAGAAAAGCTTTCGCCGTTTGAGTGGGCAATGCTTCGCCCGAACAGAAAACCAGCCGGAGAGAGTGGCACTGGTCCAACCGCGGTTCGGCAGTCATTAAATTGAGAATGCCGGGGGAGAGCCCCAGAACGGTTATGCCTGTCCGGACCACCGTTTCCACAAGTAAGCCCGGATCGCGATCACCATCAGGGGGCGCAACGATCGTGGCTGCTCCTACCGAAAACGGGAAAAACAGTTCTTCGGGCGCCCGCAAAGATTTGAGCAGAAACCTGTCTTCCGCGCTAAATCGAAACACCTCCTCTGACCACATCCGGCAGCGCGCAAAAACGCGATGCGGAATAACGACTCCTTTCGGATTTCCGGTCGAACCGGAGGTGTAAACAATGTAAGCCGGGTCTTCGGCACCGACCGAGGCGGATGTTATTTCCGGACGTTCACGGGTAATTTCGGAGGCAGCTCTGTCGAGCTCAATCACAGCCGTAGCTTGCGGAAACTGCACTGCGTTCGGTCGGCGACGGGTAATGACAAACCGCAGGTCCGCGTCCTTCGCCATGAATTTAAGACGCGACGCGGGATGGCTACTGTCCATTGGCACGATCGCCCCTCCCGATTTCAGAATTGCGAGCATCGCAATCACCATCTCGACGGAACGGTCTAACAGCACCCCGATTCGTGTCCGTGCGCCAGCTCCGTGCCTCACCAGGTAGTTCGCCAGCTGACTCGCCTGGTCGTTTAACCGGCCATACGTGACCTCCTGATCCAGCGCGATAATCGCAATGTTATCGGCATTACGCCTTGCTTGGTGCTCAAACAGTTCGTGAATGGTTCCAGAATTACGCCTCGGAGCGCCGCCGTTCAGCGACTCGGCTCGGCCGTGATCAAGTTGAAGCTCGCCGGATTGCATTGTCACTCCGCTGTTACGGTTGCGCCTCTGGCGTCAGAAGGATCCAGTCGTACCGGTAGCAGGCCGGGCGTAATAGGGTTTTCGAACATCACCGCGGCGGCCGCTTCGGCGGATACGCGTTGGTATGAGTAATTCGCCAGCACGCCGTCAGCGTCCGGATGGTCTCGCAGAAACTCGCTGCTCGGAACGTTCATCAGCAGAAGCACGAGCGGCAGCGAAGGAGAAGGACGCGGCCGCACCAATTCAAATCGGTCCTGCAAAATAAAAGCCGCAATCATTGCGTCGGCGTTGGCAGCGAGGCTCCGGATTGAACGCTGCGTCGCAGCCCGATTGCGAAGAGACGTTTTGTCGACCATCAAAACAGTGGTTCGGGGCACGCGCGCACGCACGGCGTCAGCGAAGTTCTTGCTGTCGGTGACCAGGGCGAGTCGGCGATTTGGATCGATAGGCAAACATCCACTACCATGTCCGAGCGTTGTGATGGATTTTTCGGCGATCTGTTTGGCGACGTTGGAGCCGCCGGTGCTGTGCAGGGCAGAGAGACGCTGTTCCACCGCTGGCAACGGATCGAATATTTTCCGCTTCGTTTTGGCTGCAACGATATGCGCCAGCGCCTGATGAAGGCGGGCTTGTGAGATTTTGCCCGAACGAACGGCATCGATCAGCGCGCGATGCACCTTCTTCTGAACGTCGGGTGCGGACGCTACAAACACGATGTCTGCTCCGGCAGTAATGGCGGCAACGGCGGCCCGATCGACACCGTAGCCTGAAATGGCGCGCATGCCTTCGAGTTCATCGGTCATGATCAATCCGTTGAAGCCAAGTTCGTCACGGAGAACGCCGGTCAACAATTTGGCCGAGATCGTGGCTGGCGTGCGATTTTTCGTTAGGCCGGGCACGGCGATGTGCGCCGTCAAGATTCCGTCGAGGTCATGTTCCATTGCTGCGCAGAACGGGATCAGTTCAGCGCGAACGTTGGCGCCGGAATCCCACCGCACCGGCAGCGTGTAATGGCCATCGTCATGGCTGTGCCCTTCGCCGGGAAAGTGTTTCGCTACGGTAACGATCTCGGATTCTTCCTGGCCGGAAATGAACGCCGATCCGAGCTGAGCGATGAGGCGTGAATCATCGCTGAACGCACGCGTGCCAATGGCCAAATTTTCCGGCCCATCCAGGACCGGAGCGAGGTTCATGTTAAAGCCGAGGAGACGCAGTTCCTGTCCAACCACCTTGCCCTGTTCAAAAGCGAGCCGGGCTGAGCGCGTCGCAGCCAATGCCATGCTGCTGGGGAAAACGGTGACACCATCATACAGGCGCACGACCACGCCTCCTTCCTGATCAACGGCTAGAAATGGCGGCAGCGGATCGTCGAGACAGGAACGAAGCTCATCATTCAGCCGCGCGACCTGCTCCACGCCGATGATGTTGTGAGCATAAAGGCAGACGCCACCGGGATGCAGTTGCGTCAATGTCTCACGAATTTCGGACGTAAGCGCCGGTCCGTGAAAACCGACCATCATGAGTTGGCCGATAGCTCGGTCCAAATCTAGTCCACCAATATTCTCCTCCTGGACCGGAGTGGTAGTGGAATGGGAACAGCCAACCAGTTGTAAAGCCAGAGCAGTGGCAGCTAGAACCCTGAAGTACATGATCATTGCCCCCACAAGCGCCTAGGAGATCGCGGGAAGGCGATTTTAGAGACGCGCCTCCTATTTGAGGAGTGAAAATTTCATGATTTCTATAACATCCGCCCGCCGTGAGATTTGCCGGCCAGGGGGTGCGCCGAACACCTCGTCTGGTCCCGGCCTGTCGCGCACAAAAAAAATAGACCGCGCGGTCCCGACGCTTGAAACAGTCCTATCCGCTCATCCGGGCCGACCAAAGTCACGCAGCGCCGAGCCAAGGCGCTCGAGGCCTTCCCGAACAACTTCCGTACTCCCTCCAACACCGATCCGAAAGTGGTCCGGCATTCCGAAGAAGGCGCCAGGAACCACCGACGTCTCGTATTTATCGCGGAGCAATTTGAAAAACTCGTCGGGGCTTCCGGCCAGGAGCCTCGGAAAGGCGACGGTGCCGAATGACGGCCGGTAGCATGGCAGCTCCGGATGTGCATCGAGGAAGTCGTTCAGCAACTGGCGATTTGTGATCAGCAGCTGACGAGCTTTGGTGCGAACCACCTCCAGCCGGTCGAACGCAACCACCGACATTTGCTCCGCGACATGTGCCGCATTGACCCCGAAAAGGTCATTCAACCGCCACATTCGATGAGACAGCGGCGCTGCCGCCAGAACCCAGCCGCAACGCAGACCGCTTAATCCATAAGCTTTCGTTAGGCTATTCGTGACAATGAAAGGGTTAGCGTCGGGGAATTGCTGTTGCCCGAGCGCGAATGCCGACAGCATCGAAGCATCGAACATCATTTCCAGATAGACCTCATCGACCAGGACGTAGACGCCTGCCTTTTGCGCCAGTTCTCCGATGCCCGACAAAACTTCCGCCGGAAGCAGCGCACCGCTCGGATTATGCAGATTGCTCAACACGATCAGCCGCGTCTGCGGCGTGATCGCGCCGGCCAACAGGTCCGGGTCCACTGCGAAGCCGCTGTCGAATGGCCGAGGCAGTTCGGTGATTCGCACTCCGAGATAGCTCGCAATGTCGTTGAACAGCCCATAGGCAGGAGACTCTATGATAACCTCGTCCCCTGGATTCAAGGCCACGGACATCGCGAGAAAGTTCGCCATCGACGCCCCGGCTGCGGCCACGACTGATTCGGCTGGCGCACCAGTATGGCGGGCAAGCCGTTCCTGCAGTGGCGCAAATCCATAGCCACCCGGCCCGGTGATTTCCATATCCGCGCCAGGCAACGGAAACTCCGCTGTTGAGGTGTTCGTTAGGCCACTCGTGGCCAAGTTGAAAGGCGCGGCCGAGCATAGCTTCGCCCATTCCATATAAGCGGAATGTTTTGACAACCGGTTCATGCCTCGACTCGTGTTCTCGAACGCCAGAATAGATAAGCAGGCAATCCCAGCAGCGCGATGCCGAACCCAATCGTCGCCCGAATTGGGTCGGCGATAAACGTGCTGGCAACTACGAGCCATTCGACCGCGACAAAGATGAGAGTTGTCCAGGGATGTCCTGGCACGAAGTAACGAACGGTCGCTCCACCTTCGCCGCGGCGGCGGAGCACCAGCAGACAGACAGCGGTTAGGCCAAAGAAAGTGCAGTCGACGGCGACGACATAGTTCACAATTTGATCGTAGGTCCCGGTTAGCGCGATCAGCGTGGCCCAAATCCCCTGCAGTGCGACCGCAATAACCGGGACGTGGGTTCGGGGATGAACCCAGCCGACGCTGCGAAAGAACAGTCCATCTCGCGCCATGGCGTAATAGACTCGCGGCGCGGTGAGGATTGATTGAGCAAGGAAGCCAAACGCGGAAAAGGCAATGCCGGCGGCGATGAACTGTTCTCCCCGCGGCCGAGCTAACGCCAGCATGACAGTCGACGCAGGCGTGGGCGTCCCTCTCAATCCAGATGGACCGAGAACGTGAAGATAAACAAGATTCACTGAGGTGTAGGTTATGATCACCAGCACAACGCCCAGCAACAGAGCCCGCGGCAAAGTAGTTTCCGGGTCGCGCATCTCACCGGCCAGAAAAGTCGATGTCTGCCAACCGCCATAGGCAAATAATACCGGCACCAGGGCCGAACCGAAGGCGACTCCCAATCCGAGTGATAGCGGCGGATCAATGAGCGGGTGCCAGGACAATTGGGAACTCGACCAGCCGAACAACGAGACAATCTCGAGCACTGCGATGGCCGCGATGGCGACCAACGTGGCGAGTGATTGCACCCTGCTGCCGACCGCGACGCCAAGACAGTTCACTCCGGTCAGCAACAGGAGACCGACAGTGGCGACCACCTCTTCTGGAATGTGCCACTGCGTTAGGACCAGCAGGTAACGGGCAAACGTCACCGCGACCGCCGCCATTCCACCCGTCTGAATAACGAGCAGAAGGACCCATCCGTAGATGAAACCGACGCCCGGATGAAGCGCGCGTCGAAGATAAGTGTATTGGCCGCCGACGACCGGCAGACGCGCGGCAAGTTCAGCGTAGATGGCGCCGCCAATCAGCGCGACCAACCCCCCGCAAATCCAGGCGAGGAGAATGAGAAAGCTAGAGTGCACCCGTTCCGCGACGACGAAGGGATTGATGAATATACCGGCGCCGACTATCCCGCCGATGACCGCCATTGTGGCGCCGAACAGGCCCAGGCGCGGGGATAAAGGCTGATTCTTGTTCGCGATATCTCCAGTCGGCACTGCAACGCGAGCGTAGTGACTTCCTGAACGCGTGCCAAGCCACCTCCAACAGTGAGAGGTGTAGAGGCAGTTGTGCCAACCGCCTGTTTTTGGGCTCGGTGGTAGCCACAACCACCGCTACAACTTCTGCGCCCGCGTCGTCGCCGGTAATTGCTACTTCGCGCCGGCTGCTTTCAAGGCAACTTTCAGATCGGCGACAAAGCCCTTGTATTCGCGTTCCCGCGACTCCTCGTCCGGCTGACGCAGTAATGAGGATGGATGAACAGTAGCGATAACTTTCGGGGCAAAATCCGATGTAAGAACTTTTCCACGATCGCGAGTAACGCGGAAAGCCGGTCCAAAGATAGTTTGCGCGGCAGTGGCGCCGAGACAAACCACCAGCTTTGGCCTAACCAAATTTAACTCCGCTTCCAGCCATGGCCGGCAGGCGGCAATCTCGCGCGAGTTCGGCTTCTTGTGGATGCGCCGTTTCCCGCGTGGCTCCCATTTGAAATGTTTTACGGCATTGGTGACATAAACCTGCGTCCGGTCTATTCCCGCTTCTTCCAGCGCTCGATTCATGATTTTGCCAGCGGGACCGACAAACGGTTTTCCGGCCAGATCTTCCTGATCTCCCGGTTGTTCCCCAATCAGCATCATCGGTGCGCGCTTCGGGCCTTCTCCAAACACGGTTTGGGTGCCGCGCAAATACAACGGACAGGCTCGACATCGTTTCGAAGCCGCCTCGACTTTCCCGAGATCTTTGGAATCCGGCACTGGCGCAGGCGGGAACTCTCCGTCCTGGGTTGCCTTTTGTTGGCCGCTCTTTTTTAGCATGTTCTCGACTCGCCTCGGGGCCTGCTCCAAAACTGCCGGAATCACTGCGGTCTCCGGAAGATTTCGCCAGTACTTCTTCGGCATCTCCGCCTCCATTGCATGTATTTTTACGCGCGCAGGATTGAAGATGTTTGAATAATACGTCAGCCACAGCGCCTCCATCTCGGCACCAGATGGCGCATCGGTCCGGTGAACGCCTTCGGTAAAGGCGAGTTCCGCGCAGTGGTGCCGCTGCTAGCATAGGACGCATCGTATTTGGCGGCGTTCGCGAGAATCGCTAGTTTTCGGTCGATCTCCATGAAAAAGCCCTGAAGTTACCGTAGCCTCGGCAGTCAAAGTGTTCCTCCGCTGGTGAAACCTGAACCTCTTGTCACGGCGCGTCTTATCCTGCGGCCATTCCACAAGGATGATTTGGATTTGTTCGCCGAACTCTTTCAGAACGAAGGCTTTCTTCGATTTTCCAGCGGACCGTTCTCACGCGAGCGAGTAGCTGAGTTCGTCGAGAAAGTGATGGCGTGGGATCGCGACGGGCTCCCTTCGCAGTATGTGATCACGTTGCGGGACATTGGCACCCGGATCGGCTACTGCGGATTCTTCCACCAGATGGTTGATGACCAACCCGAAGTCGAGGTCGGCTATCGACTTCATCCCGATTTCTGGGGCCACGGATTCGCCA
>JBJMXE010000051.1:0-16175 GCA_045809745.1 Chthoniobacterales bacterium
CGCGGAAAATCGACGTGACAAGATCGTGGGCCCTTCGAGTGCTGACACCCGCGACGGTCCAACTCATGTGTACTCGTTTATATAATGGGACGAGACAAGTTCGTCCCTCCGATGTTGTAGAGGCGGTTGCCGCAACCGCCTGTTTATTGATTTCGGTGGTTGGTACAACCACCGCTACAATTAGGCCGAATCCGGTTAGGAATCCGATCGACGCATTCGATTCGCCGCATCTGCTGCCGCTTCGGACAGGCGATGGTCGATTCGCTCCAGCGTTTCCGCGAGATCGCCGGTCTTCTCTTGAAGTTGCTTGAGCCGATCGGACAAATCGCCTTTGGGCGGCGCCGAAGGACCTGAATCGTTGTGGTTCGTCCCGTTTTCCATCCGGTGGACGATTCGCTAACTCGTCAAAGCCGGCAATCGGTCCGGCCTCTGATCGGTGTATCGGTCAATCTCTCGCCTAGCTGCCCGAACCGTTAAGGCTTTTACTGATCGAACACTCCGACACGAGCCCGATTGTCTGTGAATGCGGTGTATCCGATCGTTAGGAGATGGACGACCGGAACAATCATGCTGGTAATAGGGTAATCGACGCCACAGCTGCGCCGGTTGTGGTGATGAAGTACGGCAACAAAGTTGCGATTGTTCGTTATACCATTCGTCCGTCACCGGCCACTCCCGATGGGCAAGCGAATTTCCGGCATTGCAATACCAAACGCGACGGCTTCGACGGTGAAAGCGTGGGCGATTTAACGCCGCCCGCGCGTTAGTTAGCTCGGTGTAGCGGCGATTGACTCAATCGGCATCCGGGCCACCGTGTTATCATGTTTCGGCCCTAACCGGCCGATACAGCTCTGGCCAGGCGGCCTCTTGGCAGGACATCCGCACTCGGATTACCAACGGGTTTGTGCAAGAGCCCGCGCAGTCCCTTGCCTAACCGCCGCCGTTGCGAGTATCCGATCACCATCATGGCAAGAGGAGCGGCAATCCATGTCCCGACCTCGGAGACAGGTGTGATCTCTTCCGGGCTCAAACCCTCCGGACTCGCGAACGCAATCTGCATCGACGTCACACCTCCCTCCGACTGGAGCGAAAAGCGAGACCCACCGCTGCGGGTCAGGCTGAAAGGCCGTTCCAGTCGGGCGAAGCTCACGTCGTCCGGTCTGATCGGAGACGTCGCGGCGCCATTGAACCGGAGGAAAGAATGGCGGTGTCCGAAAGGTTGCAGCGTGAGTGCGCCGCGAGTGTTCTGAGACCCGCCGTAAAGCCGGTCGCCCGGCTCGTATTCTGTCCCTCGGTCGAGCTCCTGCCGAAATCCGAAAACTAATGTGCCTTTGCTGTTGAACTGGTCCAGCGCGCGCGGAGAAAGCTCTACCGTTTGCCCGGAGGCGGAAACGACATCCGCCAGTACCACGGCTAATAAAGTAACGCCGAAGCAGAATGCACAGTACCGATCCGACATGGCTGCACTGTTCCAAGCAGCCGACGTGCATCGATTCGTTGCGGGAATTACTGAGGCCGGATGAATGCGCGGCTAGGCTGATATGATGCCGGCCCGTATCGCGTAACGGATTAACCCGGCGAATGTCCCGACACCCGGTCTTTGGATGACTGCGGCCCGGTGGGATTCGACGGTCCGAACACTTACGCCGAGCAATGCGGCCGCTTCTTTGTTGGTTTTGCCTTCAGCGAGCAAACGCACCACCTTTCGCTCGCGCGCACTGAGAGGTCGCTCGTCCGCATCGGTCCTCTTACCGCCGCGAAAATACTTTCGGAACAACACCTCGGACACGTGGTCGGTGAAAAACGGCTTGTGTTGGGCCAACGCCTTGATCGCCTCTACCAGATGAATACTCGCCTCGGATTTACGAACATAGCCTTTGATGCCGCACCGGAAAACATCCTTGATGACCTCATCGGTCTCGTGCGCCGTGAATATCAGGACTTCGGCCGTGGCATTGAAACGTTTGATCTGACGACCGGCCGTTAGCCCATCCATCTCGGGCATATCCATGTCCAGAATGGCGATGTCGGGATGGAGTTTCTTCGTCTGCTCAATCGCCTCCCGGCCATTTGTGGCGACGCCGCAAACCTCCCATCCCGCCTGCCGCTCGAGCAGGCGACATAGTCCTTCACGAAGCGCTTCATGATCGTCGGCCACGAGAATACGAAGGGCGTTCATATGACTTCGTCAGTCATCAAGCGCCGCGTCCTCACTGGCGACGATCTCGATGAACAGCGCTCTTCTAAACGCTCTCGTTGTGATCGCTTGCCATTGGCAGCCATGAATCGGATGGCTTAGCACATCCCGAGAAGGCCCTTTGCTTTATCGACACCCTCTGGTTCCCCGAGAAATTGGAAGGCGACTCGATGGCCGGCTTTCTTCAAAACGATCATTAGACGGCCGAGTTCATGTCCGCGAAGTCTGGCCTGCACGTCTTCTTTGGTCTGCTGGATCATGCGCCGTTCGAACGCGTTAGGCGAAAAATCGATCTTGAACGTGACCATAATGGCCGATCGCGTAGCAAAAGCCGCGCCTGATCGCTGACCGAGTTAGCGGCGGCTTCCCCGCAACCCTTCCGTTAGACCCGGAGCTCTGGAGACCGCCGCTCACTGTTGGTGGTAGCCGCGATTGACCTCAATCGCCATTCCGAGCTCTAAATTTTTCCTCGCACTCTCGACGACGCTCTCGCCCGCCGGAGCATTCCGGCGAAGGCGGGACCGAAGACCATCACAGACTGGTATGGCGTCCGGGCCATCCTCCTGCCGGTCATTATTTATGTGGCGTTAGTCGCGGCCGCCGTGTTACTACATTACGAATCTGTAATTAAGAAGGGAGGTTCCCTCCCGCGCACCCCTTAACCTATGGAAACAAAAATCGCTGCGGCCGCCTTTTTGGCCCTTTCGTTAATCCCGTGTGTTTTCCCGTCGCACGCTCACGCCCAGACGACCACCAGCGAGGAGCAGGTCGTCGTCACCAGCGACGACGTCGGCAGCGCCTACGGCGCACCCGGTGGGTTTTCCCGCACCCGGGTTGCCCCGTTGACGACCGCCTACGTCCTTCCGCCGTGGACCTTCTATCTCGGTACTATTTATGAGGGTGACGCCTTTCGTCATGGTCCGCCGGATCACCTCTTTACCCAGGAGATTGAGATGGGGCTTCCGTACCGTTTCGGGGTGGCGGTCGAAACGAGCTTTGAACGGTTCAATGGCGGCGGAGGACCGGCCAGCACCAGCATCGAAGCGCGATATGCGTTCGCCGATTGGGGAAAGATTCCGCTAAACCCGACGGTGTTTGCTGAATACAAGTTCGGCACCGGTCCGATCCGCCATGAGGAAGGGCCGCCACCGCCGCCTGGGGAAGAAGACGAAGGCGGCCCGCCGCAACGCCCGGACGCTTATGAACTCCGGCTGTTACTGGCTCAGGAGTTCGGCGGACGATTCGAGTGGGCGATGAACGGCTTTTTCGAAAAGGAGAACACCGGCGACCGAGGACGCGAATGGGGGTTCGCCCAAAGTCTCGTCACACCGATCATCCTGCCTCGTGAGCAGCTGAAACTCGGTGTCGAAATGGAATACAAAAATTTCACCGTTAAAGACACCCGGGGCGATCCGCAGCACACATTTGTCATCGGACCGACTGCGGCTTTTCGGACCAGCAAGAATACCCGGGTGGATGTCTCAACGTTATTCGGCTGCACGAACGATTCGCCGCGCGTAACCGTATTCGCGGTTTTCTCATGGATCCTTGGACCCGGAGGCGAGCAGGGAGCCGAAGCACCCGTTTCCACCCGCAACCGTTAGTTCGCCTAACTACCAATTATGAAAAAGTTCTTGTTCGGTTTTTTGTTGTTGTCCGCGGCTTGTTACACCGGTCAAGCCGGTGAGTTCTCCACCAAGGATGCCAAGCAGGTCCAGGCGCCGCCGTGCCCGGAATGGTATGGCGATAACGAACTGACCGTGAGCTTGTGGGGCAGCTATGCGTGGACCAACACCGACTACAACCGGAACCTGTGGCTGGTTGATGTCGTGCAGAGCACCACCGAAGGAAATCCGGTGCTCGGAACGTACGACCGGTATATCGGAGGCGACCATGCCTGGGGCGGGGGTGGCGACATCAAATATTTCTTCCATCGCTACTTCGGAGTCGGTGTTGAAGGATTCGTGCTCGACGCCAATAAGGGCGGCTTCGATATCTCAGAAACGCCGAATGTTTCGTTTATTCGGAACCGCACCAACAACCAGCGTGCGATCGGCTCTGTGCTGGGCACATTCACGTTGCGATATCCGATCCCGTGCAGCCGATTCGCGCCTTATGCCTGGGCGGGCATCGGTGCGATCTTCGGCGGCGGAGAACGCGATCGACTTTTCGCTCATCCAGCCGGCCCGGGCGCCCCCGATGCTTTCAACGCGGTGGCCTTCACCGAACATTCCGGCAGCGAAACCAAGCTGATGGGCCAGTTCGGCTTCGGAATGGAAATGCGAATCATGCGCCACGTTGGCTGGCTTAACGACGTCAGTTGGGGTGTGATCGACGGCCCGCGCAACAACTTCGGAATGGTGAGAAGCGGCCTGACATTCGCATTTTAGTCGAGGCTTTCCGGTTCTCGCCGCAATGTGGGAGGCGTCTTAGCTGGCGATCGTGGCATCGGCATCTTGCCGTCAACAACGCCGATCAGCGATGCCTTGATCCAAACGAACAAAATGTCCCGGCGCTCGGAAACAGATTTGTCTCGCTACAACGAAGTCGCCGCCGACGCGCGGAATCAGTAGGTGTCGAGATAAACGATTATCGTGGATTCCAACCCTAGGCACACTTGTCGAGTTCCGACATGGGAGAGAGAACCCCTAACCAGGCGATGCAGCCAACTCCCCGAGTTTTATGTGCGTGAACCAGATGGATACGTTGCTCGCTTTGCTGCAATCGCCGTCACGGACGCATCAGGCTAAACCGCTGATCCAACCATGAAGCTAACTCCGAAACCTTTCGCGAGCGGGCTAGCCACCAGGGACGGCTTTACCTTCGGTGCGTGACTGAGTTATCATCCATTCCAGTTCAGGCGTAACTGATCTCGTTCTCGTTAGGCCCAACGCATGAAGCGTCTTCTCATCACCATCTTTCTGACGGTTGCAGTTCTTGCGGCGGCATTTGGACTCGCCATCGCATTCGGCGGACCCGTTCAGCCGCGGGCGATGTCCAGCATCAATGACCCATTCGAGAACGTGGACTTCTCCGATTTGCCGAAACTGAGTTACTTCACGGCTCGGGATGGAACCAAGCTCGCCTTCCGACCTTACCCGGCCGCTGGCCGTGGGCTTAAAGGCGGTGTGGTCCTGGTGCACGGCTCTTCTGCGAGTGGCAGCAGCATGCATGTGATGGCCAAAGGGTTCGCGGCGGCTGGTTACGACGCTTACGCTCTCGATATTCGCGGGCACGGTGGCTCTGGCACCAAGGGTCACATTGCGTATGTGGGGCAGTTGGAAGACGACATGGAAGACTTCGTGCACGCCGTCAAATTGGCGGAGCGTTCCACTCTTCTGGGGTTTTCTTCCGGTGGGGGCTTTGCGTTGCGGTTCGCCGGCTCTGCCAGGCAGACGCTCTTCTCCAACTACCTTTTGCTTTCGCCCTTCATCAGCCAGGATGCGCCGACTTCGCGGCCGGACATTGGCGGCTGGGCTAGCATAGGAGTTCCCCGCATCATTGCCATTTCCATACTCGATGGGCTCGGGCTACATGCCTTCAATGACCTGCCGGTGACCCGGTTCGCACTAACCAAAGAAAATGCAAAATTCCTTACCCCAGATTACTCGTTCGCGCTCGCGCAAAACTTTCGTCCCCAGCGGGACTATCAGGCGAACATACGGGCAGTGCGACAACCGCTCCGGGTAGTCGTCGGCCAAAACGACGAGGCGTTCTACGCCGATAAGTTTGGGAGCGTGTTCAAGGCGGCGGGTAAAGACGTGCCGGTGACGATACTTCCGGGGATCGGTCACATCTCGTTGACGCTTGATCCAGTGGCCATCCGAATGGAGATCGCCGCAGTCGAAAGCATGGATCGCGGCGGCCGTAACCAGGCGATGCAGCAAACGAACGATCGTGGTGCCGATCAAGCGTCGAAATGAGTTCGCTGCTCCGGCGAGCGACGCGCGCCGGACGGTTGTTAAGGTGTCTTTTGATTCGTTAGGTGCCAAATAGCTTCCGTTTCGATTACCACAAACTGTGTATGAATAGTTCCACCAAACGTTCGATCCTTCGCTGGATTCACCTCGTCGCAACCATTCCGGTGCTCGGGTATGTGTATGGAGCGCCTTCGGAAGTTCAACAATATGTAGACGCTCCGCGGTATATCTTCGTGCCCGTAGTGATGCTCGTGGGATATTGGATGTACGCAGGCGTAATCTTCGCGGCCATTGCCGTTGCGCTATGGCTCGGTGCATACCGTCTGTCTGGTTTTGGGGCCGCTCTGCTGAGCCAGATCGCGCTCTTCGTCGGGTGGAAAGTTTGGTTGGTGATTCGTGCGCGACGATCAAAGTACCCGTCCCGACCAAACTCCAGCGTGTAAGACCTATGGAGGCACATTCGGAAACGCGCTCTTCCGTGCCAATCGTAAACCAGTCGTGGACTACGCTTCGTTGAGCGGGTAATCTTCTCCGTTAGGCTTAAGCCAGCATGCAGCTTGTCCGCCCCGGTCCTGAACACCTTTCCGAATACGTCGCGGCCCTCGAACGCGGCTGGTCTGCCGATAACGAACGCGGGGCCGAAGCGGCCCGGGAGGAGCTGGCGCGGATCCAAGCGGATGCGGTCGCGTTTTTGGACAGCATGGAAGATCGCGAGGCGAAGGGCGCGTCCGTGACTCTGCCGGACGGTTCAGTTGCCCACCGTCTTCCCGGTTTCAAGAGATGGCTGTGGGATGGCGAGTTTTGCGGAAGTATCGGGTTTCGCTGGCAGCCGGGCACTACGGAACTTCCGCCACACTGTCTGGGGCACATTGGCTACGCGGTCGTGCCGTGGAAGCAACGGTTGGGCTATGCAAAGCGTGCTCTCCGCCTGATGCTGGCGGAGGTCGCGGCAGTCGGTCTGCCACACGTCGTAATCACCGCCGATCCAGACAATATCGCGTCGCAACGTGTTATCATCGCTAATGGCGGCGTTCTCGTCGAGCGGTTCACGAAGCCGCCGCAATTCGGTAGCAAGCCCGGCTTGCGCTTTCGGATCGCTTTACATGAAGCCTGACTATGCGGTTCAGGGCAACCGCTTGAGGGCACCTGACTGAGTTTACCGTTATTTGTTATCGGTTGAGCGCTTCTTTTATTGGGTCCAGTGAAGCGCCACCAGAACGGCGGCCAAGCCCGCGGCTGCGAGAATTACCAGGCCCAAAACAAGGGCCGGAGGCAGCATGCTTTCTGAGTCGGGCGGGTCGGTTGGGGAACGCCGTCTCATTGGGCCAGGCGGTAAGGAGAGCACCCAATGTGCCGTTTTGGGGGTTCATCCTCCCCAAAAAACGTGCAAACAGGGGCCCGCGCGAGCAGTTCCGGTAAATGCGGACTAACTACTTTTTGCTTCGCGAACAGCCAATGCGGGTGTAGAAGGTTTAAGACAATTTACGCCTGCTGGTTGAAAATCACGCCGCTGTTGCGTGCGTCCTGGGCAACTGACAGAATCGCGTTCGGTATGGCCAACGAAGCGAACATGTCCTTTTGGGCGCCAATTCGCGAGGGACACGCGGATAACTCCTTCGTTTTGTTGGATCGCCGTCTGCTCATCACGGCGCTTCTCACGTTTGTCGGTTATTACGCCGGATCGCTGGTCGGCTTTGCGCTGACCTTTCAGCCTCATCCGGTTTCGGTTCTTTGGCCGCCTAACACGATCCTGCTTGCCGCACTCTTGCTTACTCCGCCGCGCGCATGGGCAGTACTTTTGCTGGCCGCTTTGCCCGCTCACATCATTTCGCAGGTCCAGAGCCACGTTCCGTTGCCGATGATGTTCTGTTATTTCATCAGCAACTCGTGCGAAGCGATCATCGGCGCGGCCTGCATCCGTTATTTCATTCGCGGACAGCTTCGGTTCGATGATCTGCGCAGCGTCGCGATCTTCTGTATTTTCGCGGGCTTGATCGGTCCGTTCTTGTCGTCCTTCCTCGACGCGGGATTTGTTCGGCTAAATCAGTGGGGTGTTTACGATTACTGGAGCAACTGGCGGATCCGTCTTTTCTCGAATGCTTTGACCGCGCTCACATTGGCGCCGGCAATCGTCATCTGGTTCGCGCGACCCGGTTGGCGAAAGCGCGGCTTTAAACACTGGCTGGAAGTCAGTCTGCTTTTTCTCGGACTGACGGTGGTGTGCTACGCCGGTCTCTACCGGGAGAGTCCGCCCGCTGATCCAGTGTTGTTTTGCGCGCCGATCCCGTTTCTTTTGTGGGCGGCGCTGCGACTCGGAGCACGCGGGACCAGCACGGCAATTTTGATGGTCACTTTTCTGGCAATCTGGAGCGCTGCCCGTGGCCACGGTCCGTTTACCGCCGGTTCCCCGGAGCACAACGCGCTTTCCATCCAGATGTTCCTCATCGCTGTGGCCGTTCCGTTTTTGTTTTTAGCGGGCGTCATTGAAGAGAGAGCCACCGCCGAGACGCATCTCGAGGAAAGCGAACAGCGCTTTCGAATCGTCGCGGACGCCGCGCCGTTGCTGCTTTGGATGTCGGCCCCGGACAAGTCCTGCACGTTTCTGAATAAAGCCTGGCTCGCGTTCACCGGCCGGACGCTCGACCAGGAACTCGGCGACGGCTGGAAGGAAGGCGTCCACCCCGACGACATTGATGAATGTTTTGAACGGTACGCGACCGCGTTTGACGCGCGTGAACCGTTTGACTCGCAATACCGGCTGAATCGCCACGATGGAGAATACCGGTGGATCACGGCCAATGGTATGCCCCGCTATGATTCGCACGGAAATTTCCTCGGATACGTCGGAGGCTGCCTCGATGTCACCGAGCTGCTCCAAAAAGAGGAAGCGCTGCACGCCATCGAAGATCGGGTTGCGTTGGCCGCGGAAGCGGCTCATCTCGGCGTCTGGGAGTTGGACCCGACTAACAATAACATGTGGGTATCGGACAAGCTGCGTGCGCTGTTTCAACTCGATGCCGAACGGCTCAGCTATGAGGCGTTCCAGGAACGAGTGCATCCCGAAGATCGGCTGGACCGTGATTCGGCCGTGAAGAACGCAATCGCGACTAACGGCGTCTTCGAAGCGGAGTACCGGATTGTATTACCGGATGGCACGGTGCGCTGGATCGGCGGCCGGGGTCGGTGCCTGAGCAATGGCGATGGGAAAAACACCAGGCTGGTTGGCGTCTCAATGGACGTAACGGAGCGGAGACAAGCTGAGGAACTGCTCGGGCTGGCCACTGAAGCTTCTCCCAGCGGCATTCTGCTGGTGAACGCCGAAGATCAAATCGTTCTCGTTAACGCGCACATCGAAGAGGCTTTTGGCTATGAGCGCGAGGAACTCATCGGCAAACCGGTCGGATTGCTATTGCCCGAACGTTTCGCCGCCAGACGCGCTGCTCACAGCGCTGATTTTCTGAGCGAAGAACGGGTCCGGCCGATGGGTCCGGGCTCGGAATCATTCGGTCGCCGGAAAGATGGCACCGAATTTCCCATCGAAATCAGTCTCAATCCGATTCGAACACGGCAAGGCATGCTGACCCTCGTCGCGGTGACAGATATTTCCGCGCGCAAGGCAGCTGAAGAGGAGGCGCGGGTTCGTCGTGATCAGATTGATTTGCTGACCCGGGTGAGTTTGCTTGGCGAAATGACAGCGTCGATTGCGCATGAATTGAATCAGCCTTTGTCCGCCATCGTCAGCAACGCCAGCGCCGGAATGCGGTTCATGGACAATCGCAATGCCGATCTTAGCACCATTCGCGAGATCCTGGTGGACGTGGCGGCGGACGGACGTCGTGCCTACGAGGTCATCCGCAACGTTCGAAATACAGTTAAAAAAGGCGGTACTATTCGGCAGCCGATCAGCCTGAATGAAGTAATCAGCAACGTTGCTCACATGGTGCAGCCCGACGCGACGGCACAGTCTTGCGTAGTTCGCACATCGTTAGCCGATGACCTGCCCGCGATCCTGGGCGATCCCCTCCAGATTCAGCAGGTCCTGATTAATTTGATCGCGAACGCCTTTGATGCGATGCGCGAGACGTCCGCAGCCCATCGACATGTCGATGTCGTCACCAAACCAAACGGCGACGGAACTGTCCGGGTCGAGGTGCGGGATCACGGCCTAGGCATTTCGGAAGACTCGCAAACCCGGCTTTTCGAGCAGTTTTTCACCACCAAAGAAGACGGCCTCGGTATGGGCCTGGCGATCGTCCGTTCAATCATAGAGGCCCACGGTGGAAGGATCGCCGCCGAAAACAATGAACCCGCCGGAGCGTGTTTCTACTTCACGTTGCCGGCCGCCGACAGTGAGGCCGCATGATCACACCGAACGCGATAGTCTTTGTGATCGACGATGACGACTCCGTTCGGAAATCGTTAAAGCGATTGTTAACGTCGGCCGGCCATAACAGCGAGATTTTCAAGTCAGCAGCCGATTTTCTGGCGCGCACTTCTCATCCCGGACCGGCCTGCGTGATCGTCGATGTGCAAATGCCCGGTCTGAACGGCCTGGAGTTTCAGCAAGCCTTGATCAAGCGGCATCGCGAGGAGCAGCTCGTGTTCGTTACCGGGCACGGCGACATTCCCATGTGCGCTCACGTCATGAAGGCAGGAGCAGTCGATTTTCTTCCCAAACCAATTAAGACCGCTGACCTGTTGAAGTGCGTCGACCGTGCCATCGCTCGTTCGGTGGACCAGCGTTTGCACGCCAGGGAAAAAAATGACGCGCGCGATTTGCTCGATCGATTGACTCCGCGCGAGTTCGAAGTCATGCAGCTCGTGATCACCGGTATGCTCAACAAACAGGTTGGAGGCGAGCTCGGCATGGCGGAAAAAACGGTGAAAGTTCACCGGGGCCGCGTCATGCAAAAGATGGGCGTCAGTTCGGTAGCCGAGCTGGTGCGGCTAGCCGAAAAAGCCGGCGTGCCGGCTACGGTCAAGAGTTAGCTGCCGATCGTTGGCGGGGGCCCGGGCGGCTAGCCGATGATTGCTGAAGACCATCGGCGAGCCGCCGATGCCACAGGCGCGAGGACACTACCTAACCGGAGCGGAATAGGGTCAGACCAAGGTCCGATACCACCTTCTGACCTTTCCGTGTTCTTCTCCATTCATGGCCAATGTATCGTCTTTCAGGAACATGGTTCCCTGTGGACTGCGTTTCCGCTCTGAGCCCGGCGTTCGACACCTCGAATCCATGGGCAAGTCGCACGCTTCCGGTGGACGCAACCTGTGTGTCGGGCGATGACCAACGGCCACCCACTCGGTTACTCGAACGGTGTTGCGGCAACAGTGGTCTGCCTGGTGGATGATGATGAGTCGGTCCGTAAGTCCATTTCTCGTCTCCTGGAGTCCGCCGGTTTTAAGGTTTGTGCTTTTTGCGGTGCGGAACCGTTTCTCGAGCATGTGGCGAAAACCCATGTCGGATTGGTTATTTTAGATATCTGGATGGAACCAATGACTGGTCTGCAACTGCTGGTGCATCTCTGCGCAAAATCTCCTCAAACGCAGGTCATTTTTATGACCGGTGTTGATGATGAGGCTGCGGAGCGCGCCGTCAGGCAAGCCGGCGCGTTCGCATTCTTCCACAAGCCGTTCGATGACGAGAAGTTCCTAACGGCCGTCAGGGCTGCTACGAGCGTGCCGCCGCTTCGATAGGCCTAATTGCTCGAACGGCTCAAACAATCCGGCGGGTGCAGGTCCGGATTTACGCTAAGACGAAGGTCTCATGGGCCCTGTGCGGGGTTGCCCGATAGCATCGAAATACCGAACCAGCAGATGACATGAACGAGGGCGGCTGGATATCCACAAATGCTCCAAAACCCCCACGTCGACCCTATTTACCTCAGCTTGGTGAATCATGACCCGGTAGATCTCAACGCTACGGCCGAGTTTTTGGCTTGTGCAGCGTTTAAAGTAAGACCGTTCACCCAGCAGACTACGTTTCTAGGACATGCGGGAATTGATCACGCCCACGCGACGATCCTTCATTTCCGCGGAGCGAACGTTGATGGTTTGGCCGTCGCCAATCGACTCCGCGAAATTTCGAGCGCTACATTGGTTATCATTACCCTTGAAGGCCGCGAGAAGAAGGTTCGAGGACTGCTTTTGCGACGTGAGCTGATCGATTTAATCAACAGCCATGCAGCCACAATATCCCGAGACTTTGATTTCACAGAACGAACAAAGTTCCGAGAGCGGGAGGTCAACCTTGGATGCTGCGCGTGACAAAGAGTTGCGCACAGTCTGTCTCGTTGACGATGACCCTTCGGTGTTGAAAGCGACCGGCCGGCTTCTCTCATCCGCAGGCTGGGAAGTGGAGGGGTTCTCAGATCCGACTGCCTTTCTGGACTACGCTGGAGAGGCGAAGCCACACGTTGTGGTGGTCGACATTCGAATGCCGATCATGGACGGTTTTGAAGTGCAAAAACGGCTTCGGACAATCTCTCCGAACACGAAAGTAGTAATACTTACCAGCGCCGACGATCCCGCGGTTCGCGCCCGAGTCATGGATGCGGGAGCCTGCGGGTTTCTGTTAAAGCCGGTGAGAGACCATGAGTTGTTCGCCGGGATTGATGCCGCACTGTCGTTAACCGATCGCTAAAGCGATCATCAGCTACTCCCCTCCTTGTAGCGACGGTCAGAGACCGCCGCTACACAGAACCGGTCCATTGCCAGTATAGCCCTAAGGTCTCATAGGCAAGCGCAGCAGCCCAAGGACAGCGTTGTGCATTCTCCGGCGTTAGTCTGAATGGTCGCTCGGTAGAACGTATCTTCAACAAACGCGCTAGTTCAGCCTATGAACAGTTTGCATCAGCGATCTGCTCTGCCCGGTCCCGGATGGGGACAGCATCGTTTCTCGATGCTCCAACTCCTGATTTCACTGGCCTTGCTTTTCTTTTGCGCGCCGTTTGTGGAGGATAGGAGAGCGGGCGGTCTGATCGAGGCGGCACTCATGTCTCTAGCATTGCTCTCCGGAGTTGTGGCTGTAGCAAACCATCGATGGACATTGATCATCGGACTGGCCCTGATCGTCCCCGGCCTAACGGCAAGATGGATTCACTATCTTTTTCCGGATGTTATTTCGATAATGTGGTTCCTGATTTGCGGGCTGCTCTTGATTGGTTTCGTGGTTGCCAACCTGGTGCGATTCATCCTGCGGGCGGGTGTTGTCGACCATGAGGTGATCTGCGCCAGTCTTTCCGCCTACGTGATGCTTGGCCTGGGGTGGAGTCTCGCCTACTGGCTGATTGCCGAAGTAAATCCACAGGCATTCTCGTTCAATGCCCCCAGTGGTGTTCACGATACCATGAAAGCTCTGAACGCTTTTTACTTCAGCTTCATTACTTTGAGCTCTGTCGGTTATGGCGACATCACGCCGGCCACAAAAGTGACCCGCATGTTGGCCGCGATGGAAGGCATTACCGGAATGCTGTACGTCGCTGTGATGATCGCCCGGTTAGTGGCGCTGTATTCCGCGCCCAACTCGCGCGATGCCTCTACCGAATGATCGGGTGAGCGTTGGACGTCGGAAGTCGAGGGTTGAGCTTGAGGAGCTGAGTCAATCCAAGGAGCGGCGCTGGGGTTTCCGTACATCCGCGGCTGGAAAGCCGGTTATGCGGGGGCTTACCGCACCTCGTCATGACCGGCCTCTTCTGTAGGGAGGCTGCTAGCCTCCCAGAGATTTCTCCACTTCGGTCGAAATGCCAAAACAGATGCAACGCCTGGGATTCGAGCCGTTCCAAGAGCGAGATTGATATGCGCCTGTGCGGCGGCGCGCAGGCGAGCACGATTACGATTACGAGCCCGAGGCCGAGCACGACAATTCGGCGGTGGGCTTCTGAATTGGGCGTTGGACATTGGGCGCTTCCAGCATACGACCAAGGTCCCATCGCCGTTAGTCCGACGCCCCTAATAGCCTTCCCGTTAAACCGGCTCTTAGGCGATTGAAAGCGGGCGCAAGGTTCTTCTGTCGTCTCGAACACAGAGCCATAAATCGGAAGGCAACATTATGAACATGATCAGTCTCATTATCCAACTAGTCAGCGGCGCGGTTGGCGGCAATGTCGCTGGCGCGGCGATGAAAGAGAGCAGCCTGGGAACGATGGGAAATTCGATCGCGGGAATTATTGGCGGCGGCCTTGGAGGTACAATCCTCAACGCGGTGATGGGAGCCGCAACAACCGGCGGCGGATCGATGGACCTAAGCTCCATCCTGAGCAACGTCGGCGGCGGCGGAGTAGGGGGAGCTATTCTGATGGCCGTCATCGGCATCATCAAAGCCAAGATGGCCAAGACCTGATCGCGACGCCAGTTATCGGCCGCGGGTCACAACGCTTCCGACAAGGTCGTTAACGGCTCGAGCCGGACTCACCCGACTTGTCGGGCGCGTTGCCCCGTCGTTGATCATTGCTATCGGAACCAACAACAAGCTCACCAAATCCATGCAAACTCAAAACATCTCCTTCATCGTCGACCGAAATTGGCTCGCTGCATTTTGTCTGTTGGCTGTAATCGTTCTTTGCGGCTGCGCCAATAACAGCGGTGAGAGCAGCGCCCGCTCGGACCGGTTCGCGCGAGCTGACGCTAATCATGACGGCGTGTTGGACCGGAACGAAGTCAGCGATTTTATCGTAAGTGAAATTTTCGATTCCCGGGATGCGAATCACGACGGGCGGATGACCGAGCAGGAATGGACCGCAGGGGATCCGGGCCGGCTGCCCGCGTTTAAGAAACGGGATACGAACAAAGACGGAATCGTTACCAAAGAGGAAGCGGTTAATTATGCCCGCACCCACGGCAGCGTGGATGAGCTGATGCGCGATGCCGACACTAATCATGACGGAGTGCTCTCTCGTGCCGAAGCCCAGGCTTATTCCGAAAGCAAGGTGGGTCCAGCGCGTTAGTTGTAGCCAGCCGTTGGTAAATCGGAACGAATTAGCTTTACCGCCGACGCCTAACATCATTTTCTTGTGCAGCGCAGGTGAACGCCCATTCCACAGAAAATTCACCACATCATTGAAGCCGGACTCGTCACCTGCTTCCCACACTCGCGCCCCTAAACAACCCGTTAACAACCCATGAGAAAATACATCGCAGAATTCATCGGTACGTTCTTCCTCGTTCTAACCATCGGCTGCACCGTGATCCCGGCTGCGGCTGGGGTGATTCCGCCGTTGGCCATCGGGGCGGCCTTGATGGTCATGGTATTCGCCGGCGGTCACATCTCTGGTGCTCACTTTAATCCCGCGGTCACCACCGCTGTCTTCATTCGTGGACGTTGTGATGCAAAAGATGTTGTCCCGTACTGGATCGCCCAAATCGCGGCGGCCATTCTCGCTTCGTTCGTCGCCATGTTTCTAGTCGGCAAAAGCGGCACCCCGATGGAGATCAAAAACGTGCCGGTGGCCTTCGTGGCGGAGTTCCTCTTCACTTTCGCGCTTGCCTACGTGGTCGTGAACTCCGCGACCGCCAAGCCTAACCTGGGCAACTCCTTCTACGGTCTTGCCATCGGCTTTACCGTGATGACGGGGGCGTTCGCGGTAGGGTCCCTTTCCGGTGGCGCATTCAATCCGGCCGTCGCGGTGGGCATCGCTTTGATGAAGCTTGTCCGGTTTTCGGACATCTGGATTCACCTCGTCGCGGACATGGCCGGTGGCGTGGTCGCGGCCCTGACCTTCAAGTTCCTGTGTCAGGACGATAAGTGATTCAATCAGTTAGGCGGGCAAGGCCAGGGGACCAGTTTAGAAGCTAACTGCGCCGGCGCACTGGATTGAATATCCCTGGAACGTTGAGCGGTTATCGAATTCTTCGAAGAACTTTAGACCGACGCTTGTCCTTTGTTTCGGAAAACTGAGATTCATTGCAAATCCGACGCCGTTGACGGCATAGCGCTCATCTGACGCAGTCGGCGTAACCTGCGGTCCGGTCTTCGCCGTCACCTGTCGCGCTTCATAGCCTGCCAAACCGAGTTGAAGTCCGAAGTTTTGCGTGCCTACCACTTTGACCATCAGGGAATA
>JBJMXE010000052.1:0-32928 GCA_045809745.1 Chthoniobacterales bacterium
GCAATGGCATATCATCGATAACCGGCCTGGCATCGCCATCGCCATCACCCGCCGCCGAACCTGTAGGGGGAGCAGCTTGCTTCCCTTGGGAGGCTAACACCCTCCCCTACAGAAGAAATCTTGCTCGCAGTCGTTTTCCCCCTTCTGATTGCGTCTTAGGGAGAGCGGAAATTAGGAAGCCGTCACCATTCTTGTCATTTCGCCTGCGCGCCGTAGGGCTTCGGCGTAGGCGGGGACCGCAGTGGAGAAAACGCTCGCTCTAAATCGACCCTCGCCAGGCTCGACATGACAACGTTAGCACCCTTCTGGTGCTAATGCACGCACGACCCTAGAGACACTGATCCACACAGAAGACCTCCCATTGGTTTGTCATTGTGTGTTCCTGACCGTACCTGCTTGAGCGCGTCCGCCATCGGCACCCCACATGTCGTTTTCGTTGGCGTAGTTTCTGCGGCGTTGTTTAGTGGGCGGAAATCATGGCGAGACTATTGAACCAGCTTTTTCATTACCCAACGCACTGGCTTACGATTGCGGGAACCGTTCTGATCGCTCTGGTTGTGACAACCTGGCTTACCGGCTGTGCCATCCCGAGGCCACCGGCGGCGGTAACACCTGACCGGGCGTTCGTCAGTTACTGGCCAGCTCCACCAGATAACAAGAACTTGCGGCTGGCGGTCAAGGATTTGATCGACATGAAAGGCATCGTGACTTCCGCCGGATCCGAATACGTCGCGAAAAACAGTCCACCGGCGAAAAGGGACGCAAAATGTCTCGAGATTGCGCGGGAGCGCGGGGTGCACATCGTCGGTAAGACAAACACCTCAGAATTGGCGCTGGCAGTTTCCGGGATCAATGATTACTTCGGCACGCCGCGAAATCCGTTAAGCAGATGGCCCCTAATTCCGGGCGGCTCCTCATGCGGAAACGCCGTTGCGTTAGCCAACAATGAAGCTGATGTCGCGTTCGGCACCGACTCGGCAGGCTCGATCCGATTTCCCGCGGCCTGCTGCGGGATCGTCGGTTTAAAGACCACATTCGGATTGGTGCCGATCGACGGCGTGTTTCCAATCGCGCCCAATCAACTCGACACCGTCGGGCCAATGGCCAGAGATGTGGCCGGAGTGGTTCAAGGGATGGATTTACTACAAGCCGGATTCGCGGACAAATATCGCCAGGCGGTAGCAGCCAAACCGTCTGCTAAAGCGATGAAAGTGGGCCGTCTCTATATTAAGGGCACGGCTCCCAGCGTCGATGGCGCGGTGGATAACGCCCTAACCGCTGCCGGTTTTGAGGTGGTGAAGATGAGTCCGGAGTTTACCGATCAATGGGCCCAAGCCCAGAGAGATGCGGCAACCGTGGCGGCGGTGTGTTCGTGGATTTACGATCAGAAGTTCGTCGACAAGATCGGCGTCACGGTTCGAACCAAAGCCGTCATGGCTTTGGGCGGGATTGAATACAACACCACTTACCGGCCGGCATTACGCAGACGTGCCGCATGGAAAGCGGCAATCGCGTCCGAATTCCAAAAGGTGAATTTCATCGCGCTGCCGACAATGAAAAAATTGCCTCCGCTGAAGACGCCGCTTGCCGGCAGTTTTGCGTTTGAAGCGCGAACGCTCGCGCTGATGAATACGCAGTCGGTCAATTTCGCCGGTGTTCCCGCTTTGGCCATCCCAGTACCAATTCGAAACAAGTCCATTCCGGTAACAAGCCTCCAACTGATTGGCCCGAATCGGAGCGAAGCAGAACTGCTGAATGCCGGCCGCCTAATCGAAGAGGCAGTGAAGGTCCGTTAGGGCAATTGCGCCAGCGTTCTTCCTTTTACTTCGTAAGCCGGGACGGGGCGATATTTTCGTCCGCTCTTCGCGACCTCTGCTTCCAGCCGATGTTCTTCCTTTGCATCTAAGCTGACTTGACTGATTAAGCCGTCATCATCGTAAGCCGCTTACAATGCCGGCGATTTGTCTCAACTCCCTCGTGTTCCCACGGCGAGTTCTTTGCTCCCTGCTCTTCCCGCTGTGCGTTTGCCGGTGGCTCTTTGCCCCCCCGTTCCACCGCTCCTAAAGATCGGTAAGGGCGCAATCCAAAACGGTCAAAAGCTTGGGCCGAGGTTTGCCGGTCGTCTTCCGCTCCCCCAGCCCATTCCTATCTAGCCCAAGCTCCTCCCTAAGCTTCCGCATTGCTAAAATCGCTTCCGCCAGCCGCTTGCGTGTGACTGCCACTTCGCCCATCAGGGTGTGCTGCCCCGTAGCTGTGGCTTCCATAACTATTCCAACGCCTCTGCAGGTGGTCTTGGCTGGGCTTCGCTCTATATATATACGCCCCGTCGAAGCTGACTGTGCGGAAAAGCGGCCGCCTCGGGCCTGTAGGAAGCAGCTGCTTCCCATGGGAGGGCTAACAGCCTTTCCTCTATAAAAGAAGCTGATTCCACCCTCCCAAATGCAAAATACCCGCCGGGAGTGACACCGACGGGTATTGTTACGCCCGACCAAACATTGGCCAGGTGAAGTTGTAACGAGGATCTCTAATCGTCGTCGTCGAGCTTATCCTTGGCTTTATCGAGCGCATCTTTCTCCCGCTCGATTTCTTCCTTAGCCTCGTGCTTACGGTGTTCCCGCTCCTCATGGATGGCGTGCTTCTCCTCATGAGTGAGAGGACGTGTGGTGGTGGTCGTCGTGCTGGTATGCTCCTCGGCCACCGGTGCGCCGGTTGTTACCGGAGACGTCACCGTGGTCGCGGTCGCCGGCCGCTGCACAATAATGCGAGAGGCCACCAGGCGGTCGCCTGCGCCGCTGTACTGGATTGACAGCGGACTGCCGGGCGAAATGCGCTCGAGTGCGACTGGCGCACCACTTTCATCAACGATTGTGGTTTGTTTGGTAACGGTATACCGCAACGGGCTGCTGCCAGCTTCGCTTCTTACCACCATCGTCTCCGAGTTCGGAACGTATTCGGTGAACGCTCCTCTGCTCGTGGTGACGGTCGTGGACGTCTGCGCGAAAGCGGGAGCCGCGCTGATACAAAGGCCGACGGCTAGAAGGCCCGGGGCAAGTTTAAAGATATTCGTCTTCATATACGAAGATTCGGACCGGGACCTGAAGATGGCCTCCTCACCGGCATTAATTTCCGCGATGGGACACTCGCGCAATTTCGCGCGGAACATTCGTGCGACGGTCCGAGGCCGCCGCTCTAAGAAACGCGCCTGCAGGCAAGGCCGTGTTTTTACCCTTAACACTCAATCCTACTTTCCTGTGAGTTCGAGAGTTTGAATGTTTGGCCGGGTCAGGCGTCTGAAGATGGAGAGCTGCTTGACGCCGTAGAGAAGACCACTCGTCGGTTTTGACACGAAGCTTCTTACAACCGGCTTGAAAACGCGAGATGCGTGAAGCCGCGGTTAGCATACTGTCATATCTCCCGATGAAATTTGCCATCCGCCCGATACTCCTTGCCGCATCAACAACTTTGCTTGCGATAGGCATCTGTTCTGCAGCCGAATCCGCCGATGACCTGCTGACCAAAGGTAAAGTGTTCGAGAAAAAGTTCGACGCAAAGCAAGCGTTGCCGCTGTATCTGGAGGCCGAAAAACTGGAACCGAAAAACCCGGACGTTCTCGTCCACATCGCCCGCATCTATCGATTCGAAATGTCTGACGCGAGCGCGAAGCAGGAGAAATTGCGGCTCGGCCATCTGGCGCTCGATTATTCAAACCGGGCGGCCGCCTGCGGACCGAAGGACTGCGACGCTCAGCTTGCGCCCGCCGTCACGCTCGGAAAAATGCTGCCCTACCTGCCGACCATAGAACAGATATCCGCATCGCCTCGCATCAAACAGGCCGTCGATAAAGCACTCGCATTGGATCCGAAGAACGATACCGCGTGGCATGTACTCGGCCGGTGGCAGCGAGTGCTGGCAGACGTCAGCACGATGAAGCGTTACGTAGCCGGAATGATCTACGGCAAATTGCCGGTTGGATCGAACGAAGAGGCGGAACGCGACATGAAGAAGGCGATATCCCTTAATCCGGACCGTCCCATGCACTACATCGAGCTTGGGCGCGTCTACGCGCAGATGGGCAGAACAGAAGAAGCGCGTAAGTTTATCAATAAGGGTCTGGCGATGCCCGATACCGACAAAGACGACGCCGAGACGAAAGACCGCGGGCGCGAGGCGCTCGCGAAACTGCGCTAGCTCTTCGTTAGGTACTCCGGTACCCGCCCGGCAGCGGCTTCGGCGGCCGCGGGACTTGGAATCGCTGACCACTTCGGCAAGTCGGCGAGACTTTCCCCCATAAACAGGTGATGCCAGAGTTGCGTCGCCACCACTGCCATCAAACCCATCTCAACTGACAATCGCGGCAACGATCCCGCACGCATTTTGCGGAAGTCGTTACGCCACCGGGCCACTTCCGCGGCGTCAAAATACCCGGTTTTCCGCAGCGATTCCTCACTGAGCAACTGCGCAACGAACGCCGGTTCGGGTTCCGTGTGAAAGCTGTCCAGCGGCGCCCGGAAAATCACTTTGTGGCGCCGCGCGACTTCCTTCGGCACCCACCGTTCAGCTAACAGACGCAGCAGGTGCTTATCGCGGAATCCGCGAAGTCGCCAACGAGGATGAAGTTTCGCCAGGAAATCGAAAACGTCTTCGTCCAGGAACGGGTACCGGACTTCGACTGAAGAATGCATCGCCACCCTGTCGCCCTTGGCCTGGAGGAGGTGGCCGGCAAGCAAAACGCGAGCGGCAATCCAGACTCCCCGGTGCAGCGGAGCCCATCGTTTGGCGCGTTCGACCGGGAAATTCAGTTCCGTCCACGGATTCGTCCCCGCCAGCGATTCGCGCATTCCTTCACTGTAAAAACGCAGCTTTGAAATCGCGAGCAAGCCATAGGCGTCGATCCAGGCGTTAGGCCCGCCGACCGACCTTTCGACTTCTTGCCGCCAGGATTGGGGGAAATGCGGCACTTTATTCGCCCTGAGATATGCGGTGCGAGCGATATTGCTCAGACCCACTCCGGGAATCAGATCGAGGAAGCCGATCAATTTCGCGACCTTGTACCACGGATACCCGACCAACCATTCGTCCGCGCCTTCACCGGTCAGCACCACTTTCTGGCCGCAGCTATGAACCCGGCCGGACAACTGGAGCAAGGCGGCGCAGGCGGTATCAATTACCGGCGCTTCCGCAGCGCTAAGAAATCGCGGATACGTCTCAAGCGCATCTTCGTCCCGAAAGTCCTGCACGATGGGCGGCTTCGCACCAATATGACGCGCCGAAAGAGTGGCCGCGTCCAGTTCATCAAGTTCCGGCTCGCGCACTCGCACTGTGTATGTATTGATGGCCGGACCTTTCAAATGATGGGCCAGCGCCAAGATCATGCTGGAATCGACGCCACCGGAAAGGTAGGCGCCGACCGGAACATCCGCGCGCAATCGCTCTTCGACTGCTTGGAGCAAAATTCTTTCGAATTCATCAACCAGCTGCTTCGTGTTGTCGCCGCGTTCTTCATCACCCCGATCAGGGAAATTCATCTCCCAGAACGGTCGCTCCTGGATAACCGCGCTTGCCCCATTTCCGTTTCCAGGAGAGATGCTGAGGAAGTGGCCCGCAGTCAGCAGCTGAACATTTTCGAAACAGGTCCGCGGTCCAGGCACGGCCGAAAAAGTGAAAACATGATCGATCCCCCGATGATCGGGTCGCGCCGGAACCATGCCTGACGCGAGCAACCCTTTGATTTCGGATGCAAACAACAGCCAGTCGGCCTGACGGCTCCAGAACAGGGGCGCGATGCCAAACCGATCGCGGCCGAGTTGAAGGCGTCGACTTCGCTCGTCCCACAAAGCGATCGCGAACTGTCCTCGCAACCGTTCCCACATGTTCTCGCGATGATCCTCCCAAAGATGAGGGATAATCTCCGTGTCGCAGTGGGTAACGAGCTTGTGACCGCGTGACTTGAGCTCCTCTCGCCGCTCGACGTAATCGAACAGCTCGCCATTAAACACCACCGATATGGTGCGGTCTTCATTCCAAACCGGCTGCTGGCCGTCAGCGAGGCCGACGATGCTCAGGCGGCGCGAAGCCAATGCCAATCCGGGCCGGATCAGAAATCCTTCCTCATCCGGGCCGCGGTGCAGCAGTGCGCGGGACATCCGTTGAACGGTCCCCTCCGGCACAGGACGTTGCCCCGCGAGATCGATCATTCCTGCGATGCCGCACATGATGGTTATTCTTCTAGCCGGAAACCCATCGGCCGGTTATTTGTTTTCTCCACTATTAAAATCTCGCATCGGGGTTAATATTCCCGCATCGCGGCGAGGGTCTGCTGCAAACGACCGATTTGCGAATAATCGACTCACCTCTGGCGTCTAAGGATTTCCCCAACAAATGTCGTGAGAACCGGCTGGCAACGGGCCGGGCTCGTTTCATCCGCTACAGAAAGCACTCATCTCGCTGGTTGCCATATATATAAGTTGTTCTATCATCGGGCCTCAGCTCCCCCGAGACCCCGTCCCTTTATGCACAAAGACCGCATTGCTATCATAGGAATCGGATGCCGCTTTCCAGGCGCGGTGAACGATTCCGAGTCTTTCTGGAAGCTGCTGACCGAGCACCGGGACGCGGTCACCGAGGTCCCGGCGGACAGATGGAATGTAGAACGGTATTACGATCCCGAGCCTGGCATCGCTGGAAAGACTTTTGCGAAACGCGCGGGGTTCCTGGACCAAATTGATCAGTTCGACCCGCAGTTCTTTGGCATTTCTCCGCGGGAAGCGCCTTACGTGGATCCGCAGCATCGCTTGCTCCTCGAGACTGCGTGGGAGGCCATTGAAAACGCCGGGGTAGTTCTGGATTTGGAGAAGGGCAGCGATATCGGAGTGTTCGTCGGCATTTCCCATAACGATTACCAGGGCATTCAAAGCACTGCGTTCGATCATTTCGGTATCGCGCCGCACACGCCTACCGGTAGCGCGCACTCGGTAGCCGCAAATCGAATTTCCTACTGCCTGAACCTCCGCGGCCCGAGTGTCGCCATGGACACGGCATGCTCGTCCGCCCTAACCGCGATCCACACGGCGTGCGAACACATTTGGGCGGGGCGCGGAGACACCGCATTGGCCGGCGGTGTCACGGTTATCATCACCCCCGGCGGGTTCATTGGTTTTTCGCAGGCGTCGATGCTCTCCCCCGATGGCCGATGCGCCGCGTTCGATGCGACAGCGAGCGGGTTCGTCCGTGGTGAAGGCGCAGGAATGGTGTTGCTCAAGCGGCTTTCCCAGGCGATTGCGGATGGCGATCCGATCCAGGGTGTGATTGTCGGCACCGCCCTCAACCAGGACGGTCACACCAATGGGATCTCGTTACCGAGCGCGGAAGCCCAGAGTCGTCTGGTTCAGGACGCGTGCAAAGATGCCGGCGTTGCGCCGGAGCAAATTGGATTCGTAGAAGCTCACGGAACCGGCACCGCTGTTGGCGATCCAATCGAGGCGCACGCCCTGGCGGAGGCTCTCTGCGAAAACCGTTCTACTCCGTTGCCCATCGGTTCAGTAAAGACAAACGTTGGACACCTTGAAACTGCGGCCGGTGTGGCAGGCCTCTTGAAAGCCATGCTCGTTCTTCAGCATCGCCAGATTCCCGGCAGCTTGCATTTCACCTCACCGAGTCCGCACATCGATTTCGACAAACTGAAACTGCGCGTCCCGACGGCCACGGAGCCGTTTCCTAAGACGGATGGTGAACGGCTGGCCGGCGTCAATTCTTTCGGATTCGGAGGAGCGAATGCACACGTCATTCTGGCCGAACCGCCGCGTGCCGGGTCCGCAAATCACGCGCAAATCGGGCCTGAGCGAGCGTGGCCGGTAATGCTTTCCGCCCGTTCGGAAGATGCGCTTCGCGGTTGCGCACTGAAGCTGGCTTCATGGCTAACGGATCGGGTGAATCTCAATGGAGATTCGCCGCTTCTGCCGGATTTGGCTTACACCCTTGGCGACCGACGCAATCATCATCAACATCGCCTGACGCTGATCGCCCGTTCGATACCGGAACTCATCCAGGAACTCGACGCATTCGGCACCAAACAGGACAGCATCACAGTTCGGACTTCGTTTACCCCTCGACCTGAACAGGCGCCGCGCATCGCCTTCGTGATGAGCGGGCAAGGTCCTCAATGGTGGGCCATGGGCCGTGAGCTCATGCAACACGAGCCAGTCTTTCGTCACGTCATCCAGGACTGTGACGCAGCATTGAAAGGTATCGCGAATTTCTCGCTTCTCGAAGAACTCGGCCGTTCCGAAGAAACGTCGCAGATGCATCGAACTGAGATCGCGCAGCCCGCAATCTTTGCCATGCAGGTAGGCCTGGCCGAACTTTGGAAATCATGGGGCGTTCACCCGGCCGCCGTGGTCGGACATAGCGTCAGTGAAATCGCCGCCGCCTGTGTCGCCGGTTTGTTTTCGCTGGAACAAGGCGCACGAATCACCGCGCTCCGCGCCAGGTTCATGGAGAATTGTGCGCGCGGCGAAGGAAAGATGCTCGCGGTCGGCCTCGGCGAAGAAGAAGCGCGCGCGCTGATCGACAAGCACGACTCCACTGTCTCCATTGCCGCCTTCAACGGCCCGCGCTCGCTCACTCTAGCCGGACCGTCGGCTTGGATCGATGCCATTTTTGCCGAACTCGAGCCGCAGGACGTCTTCGCGCGGCTCGTTAGGGTGGATCACCCGTTCCACCACGCCATGATGGAGCCGGCGGCGGAAGCACTGGAAAATGCGCTGGCCGATCTTGCTCCCGAATCCGGAACCATTCCGCTGTTCAGTACCGTCAGCGGTGGCCGTCTTGAAGGCACCGCTGCGGATGCAGCGCATTGGGGCCGCGGCGTTAGGGAAGCTGTTCAATTCGCACCGGCGATTAATGCTATCGCCGATTTTGGTGTCGACATTTGGCTGGAGCTCGGGGCGCACCCCGCTCTCGCGCATTCCATCCAGGAATGTCTCTCCAGCCGAGGCGGCTCAAAACCGGTTGTAATCTCTTCGGTACGTCGCGAACGCGAGCACGATTCAGTAGTGGAAGCCGCCATGGATCTGCATCGCGCAGGAGTGGCGCTCGATTTCAAAGCGATGACTCCATCGCGCCGTCTCCTTCCGCTGCCAGCTTACGCATGGGATCGCAGCCGCTGGTGGAACGAGGCCCCTGATTGGCGTGACGGCCGTCTGGCACCGGGGGGCCGCGGACTGCTCGATCTGCGCCTGCCCTGTGCCACGCCGACGTGGACGGCGCGGCTGGATAGCCGCCACATGGCTTTTCTCAAAGACCACAAGGTCGATAATCACATCATTTTTCCAGCGGCCGCATTTGTCGATCTGGCTCTTGAAGCGGGAGTGCAGCTGTTCGAAGGCCGACCTTTCGTGGTCGAAGAGTTCGAGATCCGCAAACCGCTCATCCTAACTGATCCATCTGCCACTGTTCAGATCGAGGTTTCCTACGAGCCTAACCAGCGGACCTTCACTATTCAAAGCCGCTTTGAACATGGCGCGTCGTGGTCCCTGCATGTGGTTGGTTCAATGCGCGGCGAGCGCACCGAATCGCCGTTTTCCGCCTCAACCTTCGAAGCGGAGAAGAATCACACGCCGGCCGCGCTCAAGCCGGTTGATGTAGACGCGTTCTATCGCTACATGAATGATCTTGGTCTCCGCTATGGCGAAGAGTTTCGTTCCGTCCGCGAACTTTCCGCTGCAGAAGGTGAATCGGCCGGGCGGGTCGCACTTTCGCAAACGATCGGCTCGCGCGCGAGCGAATATCCCCTGCACCCCGTGTTACTGGATGGTGCGTTGCATGTATTTTCGGCGGGCCGCGCAACCGTTGAGGCGCGGGGATCACAGCTGAAGCTGCCGGTTCGTTTCGGTCGCATCCTGTTCCTGCACTCCCCTGGCGCATCCGCTCGGGTTCGGGCTAACGTCGTGGAATGCAACGGCGAATTCGTCGAAGGACGTATCGGCCTCTACGACGATTCCGGCAAGCCATGCGTCCTGATCGATGGTTTCCGGGCGATCAGCGTCGCCGGGGTTCGCCGCGATACTTTCAGTGGCACGCGTGATGTTCTTTATCATATAGATTGGCAAAAAACGCCGGCGGTATCCAAACCTGCGCCTCTGGAGCCGGTACCGTTAGGCCGACTGCGGGAAGCGGCGCATGATGCGCTGGAAGACGTAATCGCCACCCGCGGATACACCCGTCTCGAGGGTGCGATTGCGGCTCAAGATGATCTGGCAGCCGCGCTGCTTTGCGCCGGGCTGCGGAAAATGGGCGCCCAGATTAGTGTTGATTTCACCGCTGACAGTCTGCGAATCGCCGCGCAAATGCGACCCGTGTTTGAGCAGCTGATGTTGAAGCTGGCCAAGCGCGGACTGCTGGCCCGGACTGACTCCGGTTATCGGCCGACGTCTAAATTCAGGCAGGCCGCCGATTCTGCACCGGAAACGGAGCGCTCTTTCATCGACGAACATCCTGGGCACCTTCCCGAAGCTCTGCTGGTTGCCGGCAATTGCGCCGAACTGGGTCCGATTTTGCGTGGAGAAAAAGATGCGGTCCAGGTCCTCTTCGCCGGCGCCGGCGCAGAACTCCTCGATCAGTTCTATGGCGACGGCCTGCTAACGAGTCACTGGCTCGCGGCGATTACGGCCGCCGTTCAGGAAGGCGCGCGCGTCCTGCCCGAAGGTCGAGGCCTGCGTATCCTGGAAGTGGGTGCAGGCACCGGCGGTCTAACCGCTCAACTCCTCCCCGCCCTGGAGCGCGGCCTTCATTCATACACTTTTACCGATGTCTCGGCCGGATTCTTTCCTCACGCGATGCAGAAACTGGCCGCATTTCCGGAGATCGAAACCAAAATCTTCGACCTGGAAAAGCCGGCCATTGAACAAGGTTTCGAACCGGGCTCGTTCGATTTCGTAGTCGGCACCAACGTGCTCCATGCCGTGGCTGACGTGCGGGCCGCTTTGCGGAACCTTCACGGACTGCTCGCGCCCGGCGGTTCTCTCGTTTTCATGGACGTGGCCACTCCTCAGCTTTGGACGGAAGCAGTATTCGGCCTAACCAGCGGCTGGTGGCGTTTCACCGATCGCGATGTGCGCAGCGTGCATCCGTTGCTGGGCCGGTCCCAATGGGAGAAATTGTTGCGCGAAGCAGGTTTCGACGAGACGGCTTCGCTACCAGGACTGATGGGGCCGTATGGCGAAGGCCAGATTGGCATCCTTGGGCGCAAAACCTTCGAGATTGCCGCCGCGTCCGAAGCAGTTGTAGATGCCCCCATTGAAAAGTCCTGGCTCGTTTTTACTGATAACGCTGGGATCGGAGAGTCGTTAGGAGCGCAACTGCGCGAGGCCGGCGCCCATTGCCAGATTGTTCGCCGCGGAACTGCTTTCGATGCGTCAACGGCGGACACCACCACAATCCGACCCGAAGTCGCTGAAGATTGGCGGAAACTTTTGCAGACCTGCACCGCCGGCGGATTGGAGCGGATCGTTTATCTCTGGAACCTTGATGCCAGGATCGACGATGACGCGGTGTTCGGCACTGATGCGCTGCTTCACCTCGCTCAAGCCCTTGAAGCTGTCCTTCCGACTGCCAAATTGCGCATCGACTCGGTTACGCGGGGCGCGCAACCAGTGGGTCGCGATGCACAGCCGACCGCTGTTGCACAGGCTCCCGCCGTCGGATTGATTCGCGTCATTCTGAACGAGTACCCGAACTGCGTCTGCCGCGGCATCGATCTACCGGCGGCGCCGTCTCCGGCCGACGTGGACCTGTTGTGGGCCGAACTACTCCGAACCGAACCGGAACGCGAAGTCGCTCTTCGCGGCGAGGCCCGCTACGTCCAGAGACTCGATCGTGGCCGCCCCACCGTACAACGAGAACTGGATCCAAACATCCCGTTGCGCTTGGAATCACGCGAGCGCGGCCATCTCGATACACTCAAGTTCGTTCCGTTTACGCCGCCGCATTGCGGACCGGGTGAAGTCGTGATCGAGGTCAAGGCCGCGGCGATGAATTTCCGCGACGTGCTCAAGGCACTCGCGCTTTATCCCGGTGAAGCACCTGATGCCCGCATCTTCGGCGACGAAGTCGCCGGTGTCATCAGCGCCGTCGGTTCGGACGTTAGACACGTGAAGCCCGGTGATCGGGTGTTCGGTCTGGCGGTGTTTGGTCTCGCCACGGAAACCATTGCCCGAGGCGGCAACGTCCGCCGGATCCCGGATAACCTTTCGTTCGAAGAAGCGGCCACTATTCCGGTGGTGTTCATGACTTCGTGGCATGCCTTGAAAAATGTGGCGCGGCTGCGCAAGGGCGAACGGGTTCTCATCCACGCCGGTGCGGGTGGTGTCGGCATGGCTGCGATTCAGATCGCCCATCATTTGGGCGCTGAAGTGATCGCCAGCGCCGGCAGCCCTGCGAAACGCGCCCTGCTGGCAACGCTTGGGGTCAAACATGTCATCGATTCGCGCCGCGGCGATTTTACTGAAGCGGTGATGGAATTAACGGATCGTCGCGGGGTAGATGTGGTGCTCAACGCACTCGCGGGCGAAGCAATACCGATGGGCCTTTCCTGTCTGGCGGAGTTTGGGCGTTTCGTCGAGATTGGGAAACGCGATATCTACCAAAACTCGCGCATTCCTCTCCGGCCGCTGCGATGCAATGCCTCCTTCCATGTGGTTGCCATGGATGCGGTATTTGCCGGCGACGAATCGTTAACCCGGGAGATGCTTGCCGAAATTTGCGAACTAGTAGAGCGAGGCGCGTTGCGACCGCTTCCGTTCCGCGCTTTCCCGGCGTTCAGCGTGGATGCGGCGTTTCGGTTAATGGCCGGTGGTAAGCACATCGGCAAAGTGATCGTTTCTTTTCCAGAATCATTCATACCGCGGCGGGGGGAGCCGCTCGCGCCGAAGTTCGAAATCAAACCGGATGGGTGCTACCTGATCACCGGTGCGTTCGGCGGGTTTGGCAAGGTTTTAGCGAACTGGCTGGTGCAATCCGGCGCTCGCCATCTGGTCCTCTCCAGCCGCAGCGGTGCGTCAACGCCCGAAGCCGAGACATTTGTCCAAGGCCTGCGCGATCGCGGAACGGAAGTGCTGGTTGTAAAAGCCGACGCCGGATCATCCAAAGACATTTCGCGCTTATTTGCGCAGATCCGCCACACCGGCCAGCCGCTGCGTGGTGTTTTTCACCTGGCGATGGTAATTGACGATGCTGTCCTGGCTCAACTGAACCGCGATCGGATGGCTGCGGTGATCGGACCGAAGGCGCTGGGGGCATGGCTACTCCACGAAGCAACCCTCCGAATGCCCTTGGATTGCTTCGTCATGTTCTCGTCAATCTCCTCGATCTTCGGCAACCCGGCGCAGGGCAACTATGGTGCAGCCAATGCGTTCCTCGATTCGCTGGCCCATCACCGCCACGCAATGGGTCTTGCCGCCCTAACGATTAACTGGGGGGTGCTGGGCGGTGAAGGCTACGTCGCGCGCAACGAACGGGTTGCCGAATTTTTGGCGAAACAAGGCACTACGGAACTGTCCCCTGCCGAAGTGGTTTCAATTCTCGAATCGTCTCTCCGCGCAGGCACCAGCCAGGTCGCTGCCATCCGGGTGGATTGGGCAAAGTGGCGAACATTCTTCCGAGGTATGCAAAGCAATCCGCTTCTCGAGCGCATCTTCGCCGCCGTGGAAGGTGACGAAAGTGGCGGAGTCACCAGCGATTGGCGAAATCGGATCGAGTCGGCTGCCCCGAACGAAAAAGAAGCTGTGATCGCTCAAGCGGTGCGAGACGTTGTTGGATCTGTCCTTCGAGTGAAACCGGACACACTGCGCGACGATCAACCTCTGACGGACCTCGGGCTCGATTCATTAATGGGTGTGGAGATTGAGAACTCACTAGAGGCAGCGATCGGCGTCGCTCTTCCACCAACCAGTCTCATGCGCGCCCGAACAATCGGTCAGATTGCAGCGTTGATGCTGGCGCATATGGGCGGCGGCGCCTCAACCACGGCGGCAACGCCAACGGTTGTTGCCGCGCCACCAACCGCAGTCGAAGCAACGGCAGCTGCAGCGGAAATCGATTTCGACGCACTATCGAGCGACGAAATCGACCGGCTCCTCGGCGACGACGAAGATCCTTTGCTCGAGGCGGCTCCGCATGTCTGAAGCAAAGCGAGCCCGTTTCAAACAATGGATTGAGAGCGGCGAAGCACAGCTTCAACCGCTCACCTTTTCGCAACGCGAGTTATGGGAGGCTTCCCCCGCTCCGGCCGGGGATGTGTCGAATCACATTTGCTGCGTGATCAGGGTACGTGGCCTGATTACACCCGAAGATTACAAGGCCTCCATTCAACGCGTGGTTGATCGCCAGGAAGTACTGCGGCTCTCGTTCCTGCCTGGAAAAAATGGGCCGATGCAGTTGATGCGGAAGCACGCGGAGACGACGCCGCACTTTCGCGATGTCGCGCGTCAAACCACCACGGAAGAACTGGAGGAACTCGCATTCGAAACCTTCCACCAGCCATTCGATCTCGTTCAGGGCCCTCTATATAGATTGGAAGTTATCCGCCGGGCTCCGGACGATCAGCTGATGGTCTTTGCGATCCATCATGGAATCGCCGACGGCTGGACGCTGGGCGTTTTCGTCCGGGACCTTTCCGCTGCCTATCTGCAACAGCGGATGGGAAAAGCGAATAGCCTGCCGCCCGTAGCGACGTCCTACTCCGCCTGGGGCGCCGCGGAGCGCGCATTCTGGCAGCCTGCCGAACTGGAAACCCGCACCGCTTTCTGGAAACCGCGCCTAACCGGAATTCGCCGCCTGTGGTCGCCGCCGGAAAACGGCAATCCGGGGTTCGTATCGCAGCGGCTGGTGACCCAGTTGCCTGCCGAAATGACAACAGCCGTTCGGGATCTGGCCCGGCGTAACAGCGCTACGCTATTCAGTACATTGTTGGCAGGTTTTCAGATCACCTTGTCGCGGTGGACCGGCGAAGATGATATCGTTGTCGGTACACCCGTCGCCAACCGCACAAAACAGGACGTTCGCGAAACAATGGGCTATTTTGCCGGGGTCGTGCCGCTACGCGGTCAGGTGGAAAGGGATCGCCCATTTTCCGAGCACGTTCGGATGGTTCACCAGACAACGGTTGATTCATTTGCAAACGCGATGCCATTTGCCGAACTTATCCAGGCGATGGGCGAACGTCCGTCGCCGAACTACAACCCCATTTTTGAAGTGCGATTCGCTTTGCAAAATCATCCCGTACCCGACGTCGAGATTCGTGGCCTCTCCTTGAAGCTGGGAATGCGTTCGACCGGCACCCCGCGCTTCAATCTGGCTTGCGAGATTACGGAACAAGGTGACGCGCTCGAAGTGGTGTGGTTGTTTCGCGAAAATCTTTTTTCACAAGGCGAGATCGAGGAGCTGGGCCGATTGTTTAGGACGGTATTGGAAAACATCTGCCAAATTCCCGATAGAAAAACTGCGGCTTTGATGAATTGAAATGGTCGGTATAGCGACAACCGTCGAACCCGTTGCTGACGTGCACGACGAGCACGAGGTCAGCAGCGTTACGTTCCAGACGCTGGTGTTTCTGCTGGCGCTAAGCGAGATGGCCATCGGGGTGTCGGTGTGGGCCGGATGGCTATGGCTTGCCGTCCCTCTTGTGCTGGTAGCAGCCCATCTGATGCATGGGTTACTGATTGGTTATCATGAAGCCTCGCACGGTCTGTTGCGAAAGAACCGGCGACTGAACGAGTTCGACGGAGTGCTCATCGGCATCTTCAGCTTGCTCCCTTTCAGCCTCTACCGCGTGGTCCACCAGATGCATCACATGCATCTCGCTACGGAAAAGGATACCGAGCTTTGGCCATTCGTTCTCACCAAAGCGCCTCGCTGGGCTCGTCGGGTGGCTGCTTTTTTCGAATTAACTCTCGGACTGTTCTATTCGCCCCTGATCTTCCTGCGCGTTTTCGTGCACCGGAAGTCGTTAGTGCGAAGTCGGAAAGTGCGGCGACGAATCTGGCTCGAACTGGCGGTGACACTTGTGTCGTGGGCGGCAATTCTCACCGCGACCGGCTATTTCGGTGTGTGGAAATATTTTCTGTGGTTATATCTGGTACCCGCAATGGTTGCCGCAAATCTCCAGAGCTGGCGCAAATACGTCGAACATCTCGGACTAACCGGCAACACCGTGAACAGCTCGACTCGGAGCATCGTGCCCAGAAGCTGGGCCGGCCGAGTGTTCGCACACACTCTGCTGCACGAACCTTATCACGGTGTGCATCATCAGAATGCCGGATTGCCGCATCGTGTACTGCCGCAATTCACTTCGGTTCTTACGCCGAAAAGCGGCAATGAACGGGTCCCGTTCATCAGCTATCGGCAGGCGCTGCCAGACGTGATTCGTAGCCTCGGCGATCCACGGGTGGGTGCTCAGTGGCGCGATTCCTCAAGTAACGGACAGCCGACCTCGTGAGCAACCACGAATTCGTCGGAAAAAGGAGCGGCGAACCAGGATTCATCTGATCGCTGTGCCTCCCGGCGTTTAACCCGCAGGCACAACGATCAGGCGAAGCGACAGAGTCCGGCCACGCCTTTCCCTCATGAACGAACAGTCATTGGCGCCCACCCAAACGGCGTTACCGCCCATTGTGTTCGAGGCATCCGGCCTGAAGAAGGAATACGACGACGGTCAGGTGCAGGCTCTTCGAGGCGTCGATTTCCAGATTCGCGAGGGCGAGTTCGTGGCAATTATCGGCCCGAGCGGTAGCGGAAAAACAACATTGTTGCAGATGCTCGGCGCCCTCGACCGGCCCAGTGCCGGCTCGTTGTCGTATCGCGGCAAATCCATGCTCGACTGGAACGACGCCTCTGCCTATCGAGCGCATGAAATTGGTTTTATTTTCCAGGCGTTCCATCTGCTTCCCACTTTCACCGCGATCGAGAATGTTCAGATTCCGATGTTCGAGGATGACCTGCCTCGCTCCAAACGAATCGATCGAGCTCGGGAATTACTAAAAGCAGTCGGGCTCGAGCAGCGGGTAGATCATTTTCCCGCTAAACTCTCTGGAGGAGAACGCCAGCGCGTCGCCATCGCCCGCAGCCTTGCTAATTCGCCTTCCGTCCTTCTTGCCGATGAGCCCACCGGAAATTTGGATTCCAACAATGCCGTGCACATTCTCGATCTTCTCATCAAACTTCACCAAGAAGGGCACATGACCCTCATTCTGATCACTCACGATATGACGGTTGCACGTCGGGCATCGCGGGCCATCCAGATGCGGGACGGCCGGGTTGTGTTCGACGGTGATCCGCTGAAACTGACCATAGATTCCTAAAATGAATTTCTTCAACGTGGTCACCAGTGGACTGAAACGGCGGCCGGTGCGCACCGGCTTAACCCTTTTAGGAATCTCGGTGGGCATCGCCGCCGTCGTTGCGTTGATTGGTTTGTCACGCGGCCTGCTAACCAGCTGGACGGCAGGCATGAAATCGCGTGGGACCGATATTGTTGTTCATAACATGCGCGGGTCTCTGACTCCGAAGCCGTTTCCGGCTTCGACTCGCGATCGCATCGCGCATCTGCCGGGTATCGCGGCGACGGCGGAGGGCCTGGTGGACTTGATGAGTATTGAGAACGCGGAGTTGATGGTTGTATCAGGCCGCGAATGGGGCGGGTTTACCTGGCAAAATCTCAAGCTTATTTCCGGGCGCCTCCCGAACGATCAAATGGAACACGCAGTCGTTCTCGGTACGACCGCGGCGGATGTATTGAAAAAGAAAATCGGCGACACCGTTCAGATCGAGACTGAGGAACTTCCCGTCGTCGGCATCGTGGAGGGCGGCGCATTTGTTGAAAACGGTTCCATCATTCTTTCATTGCCACTGCTCCAGCAGATCATGGGAAGCCAGGACCAAATCAGCGCCATCGATGTGCGCGCCACTCCTGGGACTAACGACGTCGGAATCCGGAAACTGTGCGACGAAATATCACGATTAATTCCCGAAGCGCACGCCGAGCCCGCCGGCGAACACCTGGTCAATACCGAGGGTTATCGGGTGATCAATGCCATGAGCTGGGGCACATCGCTCCTGGCCGTCCTGGTGGGTGTGCTCGGTGTTACCAACACAATGCTAATGAGCGTGTTCGAACGAAAACAGGAGATCGCCATTCTGCTGGCGCTGGGTTGGAGGCGCAGCCGCATCGTTCGAATGATCCTCTGGGAATCAGCGTTATTGGGTCTGTGCGGAGGAATCGTCGGCGTCGGTCTGGGCGTCATCGGTGTAAACATCATGAAAACCGCTCCCACGATCCATGGTCTGCTGGAACCGGACCTAAGCACCAACCTCATGTTGATGGCCATAGCCATCGCCGTGTGTGTCGGCGTGTTGAGCGGTCTCTATCCCGCATGGCGCAGCTCGCGTCTAACGCCGAGTCTAGCCTTGCATGGCTGAAGAAGCATCAAACCATTCCTTAAATGAGGTTAGTTATGAATTCTCCATTACCGATTTCTTCTCTCCCGTTCCGCATTCCCCATTCGACGTTGGGCGTTGGGCGTTGGGCGTTCGGCGTTCCTCCCCTCCCCGATTTGGGCGCTGCCCTTTGCCGGTTCCTTGTGTGTCGTCTGTCCTTAATAGCTCTTACGGCGTCTCTCCCTGCTCTCGCTTTCGCCGCCGACGATGGCTCCACCTTAGCTGCTAATCTGCGCGCCAAACAAAGCGGCTCCGCATTCGTCCGGATCCGCATGGAGACCAACGGCGGCCAAAACCAAACGCTCCAGGTTCAAATCAAATCGCGGGTGTCCGACGCCGCCAGCGACATCGTTTACCAAATTTTATTCCCGAAAGAGCGCAAAGGTGAATCCGTGTTACTTCGCAAATCCGGAAATAAATTTACCGGCTCATTGTTCGCGCCACCGAACACCGCGAAATCGATTTCTTCAGGAGAAATAAACCAATCGCTGTTTGGCACTGCCCTTTCCTACGAAGATATCATCGATACTCCTTTCGCATGGAGTCAGCAGGCGATCGTCGGTAACGAAGATGTCGACGGAAACGCGTGCCAGGTCCTGGAATCGAAACCGGGTAAAAATCAACATTCCTCGTATGCCAGTGTGAAAACCTGGGTCGACCCGAAGCGAATGGTGCCGCTGCGGATTGAAAAGTATGACAGCTCCGGCAAAATGATTCGCCGCATCAACACCACCCGCGTGTTGCTCGACGGAAGCGATTCGCTTCCAGCCGATCTGAAGGTGTATGGCCCTAACAACTCGGTCACACAAATATCCGGGTCACGCATCAAACGCGGGCTGACCTATGCCGACACGGAATTCACGCCGGACGGGCTTAAACAGCTCACCGCTCCTCCGGGTTCCGGCCCTTAACGTGGCATCGGCTTCCAGCCGATGTTCCTCCTTCCCCTCCCGGTGTAATCAGCTTCCAGCGGATATCCTTATCCTGCCTCTGTCCTAGTCACCGGCGGTTTTAAGAACTATCAACCTAAGCCGCTTGCGTCGATCGATTCTCCTTCCTTAGGATGAACAGTCTGCCGATTGTGATGCCGCTCCCAAACACTGACCAGGCTATGCCGCTCCGACAGCGCTCAAGTTAGAAAACGTATGTCACACCCAATGCTCTGCTTTGCCGCAATCGCTTTTGTTGGATGCTTCACAAGTCCAACTATCGCCCAAGAAAGCACATGGGGATCAGCAGACGATTCTACTGTGAAGTTCATCATCGCCACAGAGGCGAAATGGGCCCGCTCAAACTGCAGCCCCCAGCCGGGACTTGAGGCAGTTATAGCAGACGACTTCCAGGGCACGTCGACCGATGGTCGTCGCTACGACAAGGCAGCAGCGGTCGCTAGCGATCCGAAGGCAGTCGCGCGCGACTGTCAGCTCGGTGACGTTAAGGTGCGGTTTTTCGGAGACTCGATTGCCATCGCTTACGGGTCGGAAAGCCGCATCCGCAAGTCAGAAGGCAGCGATGAAGCAAAGCGATGCCAGGTATGGACTGACACATGGCTAAAGCGGAACGGGCAATGGCAGATCGTCGCAGCTCAGGACACAGTGATCCCGTGCACCCAGTGATCCACTTTTTATCGGTGCTGGAATTGAACGTTTTGTTCCCGGTTTGGTGTTCGCACCCCGCAAACCTAACCAGCTATCGTTAGGCATCGTCGTTATATGAACATCCAAAAGGTTCGAGGACTGGCGCTTGATCTGAATCAAACCGCTCCCCGGAGTCCGCGCGTAGCTCTAAGCGCGGACTTCCCCGCGATGGCAGCACGGGTCACCGACAAATGCCGCGCGGAACTAGCTGGCGTGGCCGGCTCCTACCACTACAACTGTCCACTGGATCGACAGTTCTTCGCCGCTACCGGTCTGGAGGCTGCTCCCCTGCGGGAATTCATTGCCAGCGGGGCCGAAGACGCGGAGGTCGCTTCGTGGATGAGCGCGCATGCAACATCGTCCCGCCAGCAAATCATCGCGTGGGGTCGCCGGATGCGACGCAACCCATTCTTACTGCTGTTGGAGTTCGACGATTGGCTGCACCGGCGCCGGAATGGGCACAGCGGCAGGTCCGGCAAACCCGAGCGATCCGATTAATTCATTCGTCGTTCTTAGCCGACGCGGTTAACAGATCAGCCGCCGATCAGATAGCGCCCCCGTTAACGAATGACGAATAATGCGCCCAATGTCGACGGCGCTACAATAGTTTGCGGGGCGCAATAAAGAAGCTCGCTTGGTTCAGGCATAACTGATTTGCTGCTTGGAGCTTATGAGTTACCGGCTGCTTCCCGTTCTGATTGGCGTGCTTGCCTGTGCTCTTTCCCTGCACGCGCAGTCTGCCAGTTCAACGGGCCCCGGCGCCCGGCCGAAAGCCGTCTACACCCCTGCGCCGGTTTATCGACCGGAATGGGCGAGGCAGGGCCTGACCGGAAAAGGAGTGGTGTTGGTAACGATCGACCAGCAGACGGGTAAGGTCACGGGGGCACGGATGCTGGAGAGCACCGGGAGCCAGGTACTCGATGGATCTGCGCTTCAGGCGTATTCGCAGTGGCGCTTCGAGCCCGGCACGGTTTCACAACTCAAAATGCCGATTGAATTTAGCAACCGGCAAAGGCCCGGGATGACGAGTGCAAGGCCGATGCAGAGCCGGAGCCTGTATCCGATACTCATTCTTTTCGCGCTCGGCGTGATAATAATGCTGATGCTTAAACGGAGAAATCGGTAGGCCATTGTAGAGCTGGTTGTGCCAACCACCTGTTTATTCGTTTCGGTGGTTGAGCCAACCACCGCTACAATGCTGCAGACTGCGGCGGAAGCTTGGTTAGGCCGAACGCGCGGACGCATCCGGGGGCGAATTTCCCCGATTTAACGAAAGGGCTGGTAATTGCGCGGCTTCGCTGATCTTCTCACGTCAGCCGCCCACCTGACTGCCGCGGGCGGCGGTAAACATTAGAACAATCCCATGAAATACATGCTCACCTGGTCCGAACGTCCACAGGGGTCTCCGATGGAATACGAAAACGCGCAGAAGCGGATCCTGGAGGTTTTCACTCAATGGAAAGCGCCCGCTAATTTTAAGATCGAGCTGTTCGTAATCCGAGTGGGCGATTGGGGTGGATATATGATGCTGGATTGCGACGATCCGCTCGCCGTTCACAAGTTCTGCTCGATGCTGCCCGCTTTTGAATTCGAAGCGCGGCCCGTGGTTCCAGTCATGGACGCCGTTCGGGTGGAACTTGAAGCGATGGAGTGGCGTGACGGTCTTAAACCGCAATCGCCGGCTTCCCGTTAGCTTCAGCGCCGCGACAACTGTGCTTCCCCGGGCCCGTTAAGAAAAAAAGAACTGTAAGCACACTGGAGACGGCAAATATTGCCTGTGACCGGCGATTTACTTTGCCGCCGCCCGCTTTCGTTTCAGCTCACTGCCGGCAAGCAATGGCAGGACGAACAGGTTGGCTGCAATATCCACGATCAATCCGACGAGGACCACGAGGCCGAAACGTTGCGTCGGCGGAAAATCCGAAAGCACGAAAATGGCAAAGCCGACACCGATGATGATGTCGGAATAAACGATTCCACGCCATTGCTCCGCCCGCCCAGCCACCCACGCGTGCCAGCCTTTCTTTCCGTCCCGCTGCGCCCGGCGCACGCCAAAAACGAGGTGCAGCATCGAGTCGATAGCGATGCCGATGCATACATTGGTGGCGGGCGCCGAAATAATATCCATCGGCATGTGAAACAGTCCGATCCCGCCGAGCATGCATAACGGAACGAGTGTGAGACTAACAATCATCGCCACGGCACCGCGAATGGAACGCGCAACAATCAAGGCAATCACGATGAACAAGAGGTTTAGCCAGAACAGCCCTGTCACCAGACTCGAAGCGACTAACTGAGCGAGTCGGCCCTGTAAATAGTACACGCCGCCGACAAGCACGGGTTTAAACCCATGCTTTTTGACGATACCGCGCAGATCGTCAACCACGTCGAGTCGCAGCTTATCGCGACGGCTCTCGATCATGCGGATCAGAAACATGGTTTCGCTGCGATCATCGGTAACAAAAGCCTTGGCTACGCGGGCATACTTCGGCTTTTCCATCATCTCCATCATCTTTTCGTAACTGATCAGAAAGGAGAATGGCGCACGATCGCCTTCGGCCAGCAGAGTTGGCAGCGAAATGACGGTGCCGACGTCCTTGTAATTTTCGAGCGCGCCATGAAGCGACCACATCTTCTGGTAGGCGGCGTCGGTATTTAATTTGCTCCCGTCACTGGCCGACACCACCAGGGTGAGTGGATTCGATCCGCCGCTGTGGTCGACATATTCGAGTCCATCCCGCAACTCCGTGCCGGGTTTAAAATAGTCCAGTAAACTTGGATCGGTATTGATCCTGGTAAGTCCAAAGCTCATTGCCGCTGTCACCAGAATCACGATCAGCGACACCCATCCAAATCGTCGTGACCAAAACGAGCGCGGCGGCTCCTGTTCAATGATTTTACTCTCGTGCGGCACCCCCCAGCGGAGGAATGGCGGATACATGATGTAAGCGCAAATCAACGCCACGACTGTTCCAAGGACGCCACTAAAACCGAGTTCCCGCAGCGGCTTTGCCTGAACAATCAAGAGACTTCCGAACCCGAGGCCGGCACACACCATCGACCAGAACGACGGAGGAAAAGTCATCCGGACCGCTTCGAGTGCAAGATTGGGTGAATCCTTTCCGATGCGATGCTTTTGTTCCGCCAGGGTCTGCCAGTTAAATGTCAGGTAGACCAGATGCGACAGTGTGATGACAAATATGATGGTGCCGAGGTTAACTGTCAGAACGCCGATTTTGTGGCCCAGCATGGACTGAAGCAGCAGAGTCAGCAGCACCGCACTCGTGCAGACCGCGAGCATTCCGGTAAACACGCGCAACGACCGGAACAGTAACGCCATTGTTAGGCCGAATAATATGACCGCAGTGACAGTGAAGTACCAAAGATCATGGGTTAGATTGCGACGGATCATTTCCACGACGTAGGGCGAGCCGGCCAGATGAATCCGAAAATCTTTGTTATCGAATTCGGCATCGATCTTTTCGATCTGCTTGATCAACTTTTCGGGATCGACTTTGCCAATGAAGACAATGAGGTTGCTCGCCTTACGGTTCTTGGGCAGCAATAGCCGGCTCCAGAATGGACTGGCCACGGCATCTTGAAAACTCTTCGGACCTGCGGTCAAACTCTTGACCGAAATAACGCCATCCACGCTATCGATTTCGCGAGTAAGCCGCTGGATCTTGTCCAGGTAACGCGGCGAAGAAATATCGGGCGCCGATACGGCGAGAATCAGCTGCGGGGTGGACGGAAAGTGCTGCTCTACCTTCTTTGACTGGCGAAACTGAGGATCGCTACTGGAAAAGAAAAAGTTCTCATCGACGACCGGCTTGAGATCGACAAAAACCGCGACCAGAACGAACAGGACAGTCGTGACGGCCAGCATTTCCCAGTGCCCGCCGCGGAGTCTTGGCAACATGCGGACAAGATTACCCTATTTTGCATTCTTGCCACCATTGGAGCGGAACAATTCGATGGCAGTTTGAACAAGCGAAAACGGACAGGACTAACCGAGGCTGCAATATCAGGACTGGGTCAGGATGCGCACGGTTAGCGCGTTGGCGAATCGCTCCGCCGCCTCAGGGTCCATGCGCAAGTAGAGCGAAGGCTCGATGAGCTCGAGCTCGACGAGCAGAAATGCATCATCGTGGTTTCGGCGCATGAAGTCGGCTCGCGCATAAAGCGGCGTTTCACCGGCTGCCTTTAGGGCGAGCTCCCCTGCTTGCCGCAATGCTGCGTCCGGTTGAATCGATCGCATGCTGCCGCCATGTTCCTCCTGCACGCGAAAATCTTCGGATTTCGGTGTCTTCAGAATCGTGTGGCTATGCTGTCCATTAAAGTAGAACAACGAGAATTCTCCTTCTGTCGTCACGCTGGAAAGAAACGGCTGCGCCATCAGCGCGCGGTCAGCGTAGTAGGCACTCACCTCTACGTCAGAACTATGAGCGGCATTCCGATGCAAACGGAACGTGCCCGCAGCATTTGCGCCGACCACGGGCTTAATCACGACTTGCTCGGTGCCGACTGCGTCGATTAACGCGCCTAGCTCGTTAGGCTCGAGCCGCTCACGCCAGATCGTCGGGACCACTGGAACGCCTCGTCCGGCAAGATCTCGGAGATAGGTCTTGCAGATATTCCACCGGACGAGCTCGAGGCTGTTCAAAAGTAGCGTGCCGGATCTCTCAATCTCAGCGAGAACAGCGAGGAAGGTATCGGGATCCGTCGGATAATCCCAGGTCGAGCGAATCACAACCGCTTCATAGTTGCGCCACTCGACATTTTGTCGCTGCCACGGAATTGCATCGACCTGCCAACCGAGTCGATGAAGTGGCGGGTAAGCCAGTTCGTCGTCGATCACATATCCTGTCGGATCGGCCAGGGTGAGGAACGCGCAGCGTCGCATAGGACTGGTATCAACGGCTGACAAAATCTGTGGATCCGATGCCATTCGACGGCTGAGGTCCCTGAGGTAATTGCAGCCGTGTCGAACTAATCCATACGGCATTGCGCCCGCGCCCTATTTTTCGCCCGTGCTCGTGGATGCAAGTCAGGCGAAACCGTTTCCGTGAAGATCTGTGTCGAGATCATCGATTGCTGGAAGCGAAGCTTCTCGGACGAGTGCGTTCCAAATTACAACTTGGGAAGAAGGAGATCCGCGCGCAAGCGTCGAGACTTATCGCATGATGGACGCTCGTGCGCGAGGTAGTGGGTGATAGTGCAACGGTCAGAGACCGCAGCTACAAATTCTCCCCCGTTCCCGAATACAAGCGAGCTAAACTTTGTTAACCGCGACCGCTCCGGTCGAAGCGCCTTCCTGGATCAGGGTATCGAGCTTGGTTAGGTCAATCGGCTTGACCAGATGATGTTTGAAACCAGCATCCCGGCTCTTGCGAATGTCTTCTTCCATTCCGAAACCGGTTAGGGCAATTCCGAACAGCGGCCGGGTGCTGCTAAGTTTCTGCATCAGTTCGATGCCGCTGCCATCAGGCAGACCAAGATCGCTGATTAGAACATCGAACTCTTCTTTTGCGCTTAATTCAACTGCGCCACCCACGCTTGCGGCTGATTGCACATGGTAGCCGCGCCTCCGGAGCAAACGAGTGAGAGACCGATTGGTGTCTTCGTGATCTTCCACCAGCAAAATTCGCATAGTTTGCCGCTGCGGCGTCTCGCGTTTGATGGCGGGAATGAATTGCCCATCGGGTTTGGGAACAGTCGGAAAGGTGAGGCTGAACTTCGTTCCCTGATTTCGTCCGTCGCTGTGCGCACCGATCGTGCCCTTATGGGCTTCGACGAGTGTCTTACTAATGGCCAGGCCGAGACCGAGACCACCGAGACGGGTCCGAGTGCCTTGTTCGAATGCGTCGAAAATCTTCGGCAACGTCTCCGCCTCGATTCCGAGACCACTATCGGCGATAGCAACGTGCAACTGTCCGTCAGAATCGTTAGCGGTAGCGATACTGATCTCACCGCCTTCGGGCGTGAATTTTACCGCGTTGTTAATCAGGTTCCAAAAGATCTGCTGCAAACGGGCAGGATCGGCGCGCAGATGAACTTTTTCCGCTGACCGATCGAGCTTCAGGGCGAGCTTCTTCCGCTGAATTTCGGTCTGGTAAATATCGAGCGCGTTCTGAAGCAGGGTGTGGGCATCAACCACTTCGAAGTTGAGCTGCACCTTGCCCTTGCTGATTCGTGTGAGATCGAGAAGGTCGTCAATGAGCCGCGCTTCGAGCTCTACGTTGCGGCGGATCATATGGAGTGACTCCTGGATATTGGGCGGGAGATCCTCTTCGCCTTCCAGTTCTACGGCCGAAGCGATAACCGGCGTGAGCGGGGTGCGCAATTCGTGACTGAGCATCGCGAGGAATTGATCTTTTGCGAGGTTCGAACGCGCCTTCTCCTGAAGTTCCTGGTTGGTCTTTTGCAACTCCTCCTGCCGTTTCTGGAGCTCGGTGGCGAGGGATTGTGATTGTTGCAGCAGATTCTCCGTTCGAGTGTTCGCCTCGATCGTGTTGAGCACGATGCCGATACTTTCGGTCAGCTGATCAAGGAAGGCCTGATGCGTAGAGTTAAACCGATCAAGCGAAGACAGCTCCATGACCGCTTTGACTTCGCCTTCGAACAAAATCGGCAGCACCACCATGTTCGTGGGCCGAAGCTCGCTCAGGCCGGAATTGACCGTTCCGTGGTCGGTAGGCACTTCATTCAGATGAATGCGCCTCTTCTCCACTGCGGCCTGGCCGATCATGCCTTCGCCCAGCTTAAACCGCGCCCGGGTCGCTTCTCCGTTCCCAGCGTAACTGGCCAGGAGCCTCAGCTCGGAATCGCCATTCGTTCCATTCATTATGTATAGGACGCCCTGGTGAGCGGAAACGAGCGGCGCCAGTTCGGACAGGATCAGTTTGCCGACCGTCAGCAAATCGCGCTGGCCCTGAAGCATTCGGGTAAAGCGGGTTAGGTTCGTCTTCAACCAGTCCTGCTCCTCATTCCGAAGCGTGGTGTCCTTCAGGTTGCGAATCATTTCGTTGATGTTGTCCTTCACAAATGCAACTTCGCCCTGCGCTTCGACCTGAATGGAACGAGTGAGATCGCCCTTGGTCACGGCCGTCGCGACATCTGCGATCGCGCGCAGCTGAGTAGTAAGATTTGCGGCAAGACGATTCACGTTGTCGGTCAAATCGCGCCATGTGCCCGCAGCTCCTGGCACACTGGCCTGACCGCCGAGTTTTCCTTCGACACCGACTTCGCGAGCCACGGTGGTGACCTGCTCGGCGAACGTCGCCAGAGTGTCGGTCATGCTATTGATGGTGTCGGCCAACTCCGCGATTTCACCTTTGGCTTCAACCAGCAGCTTTTGTTTCAGATCACCATTTGCCACCGCGGTCACGACTCGGGCGATACCGCGCACCTGGTTCGTCAGGTTACCGGCCATGAAATTCACCGAGTCAGTCAGGTCTTTCCAAGTGCCGCCAACGCCGCGAACTAACGCCTGTCCACCCAGTTTTCCTTCCGTACCTACTTCTCTCGCCACACGGGTTACTTCCGATGCGAACGAGTTCAGTTGATCGACCATGGTATTGACCGTGTTCTTCAACTCGAGAATCTCGCCTTTGACATCGACCGTGATCTTCTTCGACAAGTCGCCGCTGGCGACCGCCGTCGTCACCGCCGCGATATTACGCACCTGCGTGGTCAGGTTCGACGCCATGAAATTCACTGAATCGGTGAGATCTTTCCACGTGCCCGAGACGCCCTCGACGCGGGCCTGGCCGCCCAAAGCGCCCTCCGAACCCACTTCGCGGGCCACACGAGTCACTTCGGAAGCGAACGAACGAAGTTGATCCACCATGGTGTTGATGGTGTCCTTCAATTCCAAAATTTCACCGCGCACATCGACCGTGATCTTCTTCGACAGGTCGCCATTAGCGACAGCGGTCGTTACCTCCGCGATGTTACGCACCTGACCGGTTAGGTTTCCGGCCATCGAGTTTACCGAATCGGTTAGATCCTTCCACGTGCCCGCGACCCCCTTCACCTGCGCCTGGCCGCCAAGCTTTCCTTCGGAACCGACTTCCCGGGCCACGCGCGTCACTTCGGCGGCGAAAGAGCTAAGTTGATCCACCATGGTGTTAATGGTGTTCTTCAGCTCCAGGATTTCTCCTTTCACATCGACGGTAATCTTCTTCGACAGGTCGCCGTTTGCTACTGCAGTCGTCACTTCGGCAATGTTACGCACCTGACCGGTTAGGTTACCGGCCATTGAATTGACCGAATCCGTCAAATCCTTCCAGGTGCCGGCAACGCCGCGCACATCGGCCTGACCGCCCAGTTTGCCTTCGCTTCCGACCTCACGGGCCACGCGGGTTACCTCCGAAGCGAATGAACGAAGCTGATCCACCATGGTGTTGATGGTGTCCTTCAGTTGCAAAATCTCTCCCCGGACATCGACCGTGATCTTCTTGGAAAGGTCACCATTGGCAACCGCCGTCGTCACTTCGGCAATGTTACGCACCTGACCGGTTAGGTTACCCGCCATCGAATTCACCGAATCGGTCAAATCCTTCCACGTACCTGCGACTCCGCGCACATCGGCCTGTCCGCCGAGACGACCCTCAGTTCCTACCTCGCGCGCCACGCGCGTTACTTCCGCGGCAAATGAGCTGAGCTGATCCACCATGGTGTTGATCGTGTTCTTCAGCTCCAGAATTTCGCCTTTCACGTCGACCGTGATCTTCTTGGAGAGGTCGCCGTTCGCCACCGCCGTGGTGACCTCGGCGATGTTTCGGACCTGGCCGGTCAGGTTGCCGGCCATAAAATTCACACTGTCGGTAAGATCCTTCCACGTGCCGGCGACGCCGTGCACATCGGCCTGACCGCCGAGTTTTCCCTCCGTGCCGACCTCGCGAGCAACGCGCGTGACCTCCGCGGCGAACGAGCTGAGCTGATCCACCATGGTGTTGATGGTGTTCTTCAGCTCCAGAATTTCACCCTTCACATCCACCGTGATCTTTTTGGAAAGATCGCCGTTGGCGACCGCGGTGGTGACCTCTGCGATGTTACGCATCTGACCGGTTAGGTTACCGGCCATCGAGTTTACGGAATCAGTTAGATCCTTCCACGTGCCGGCAACGTCGCGCACTTCCGCCTGGCCCCCAAGCGCCCCTTCGGTTCCGACCTCGCGAGCAACACGCGTAACTTCCGCTGCGAACGAGCTCAGCTGATCGACCATGGTGTTAACCGTGTTCTTCAGCTCCAGAATTTCGCCTTTCACGTCGACCGTGATTTTTTTCGACAGATCGCCATTGGCCACTGCTGTGGTCACGAGTGCAATGTTACGCACCTGCGCCGTCAGGTTGCTGGCCATGAAATTGACCGAGTCGGTCAAATCTTTCCACGTGCCGGAAACGCCCGCCACCTCGGCCTGTCCGCCGAGAATTCCTTCGGACCCGACCTCGCGCGCAACGCGAGTGACTTCCGAAGCGAACGAACTCAGCCGATCAACCAGGGTGTTGATGGTGTTCTTCATCTCGAGGATCTCGCCGGCGACGTCGACCGTGATCTTGCGTGATAGATTGCCGTTGGCGATCGCAGTGGTCACCTCGGCGATGTTGCGCACCTGGGCTGTCAGGTTACCGGCCATCATGTTGACGTTGTCGGTCAGATCTTTCCACGTCCCGGCGACGCCTTTCACTTCGGCCTGGCCGCCCAGAATTCCTTGCGAGCCAACCTCGCGCGCGACACGTGTTACTTCGGAGGCGAACGAACGCAGCTGGTCCACCATGGTGTTGATGGTATCCTTCAACTCCAAAATTTCCCCGCGAACATCGACGGTGATCTTCTTGGACAGGTCACCATTGGCGACCGCGGTTGTCACCTCGGCAATGTTTCGCACCTGACCGGTTAGGTTGCCGGCCATCGAATTGACCGAATCGGTTAGATCTTTCCACGTGCCGGCGACGCCCTTTACCTGGGCCTGGCCGCCGAGTTTTCCTTCGGTGCCTACTTCGCGGGCCACGCGGGTGACTTCCGACGCGAACGAGCTCAGCTGGTCCACCATCGTGTTGATGGTGTTCTTCAACTCCAGGATTTCTCCCTTAACGTTGACCGTGATCTTCTTGGACAAGTCGCCAGTGGCGACCGCGGTGGTCACCTCCGCAATGTTGCGGACCTGGCCGGTCAGGTTCCGAGCCATGAAGTTGACGGAATCGGTCAGGTCTTTCCAGGTGCCGGACACGCCTTCGACGCGGGCCTGGCCGCCGAGAATTCCTTCGGAACCGACCTCGCGAGCCACGCGCGTCACTTCAGATGCAAATGAACGTAGCTGATCCACCATGACGTTGACGGTGTCCTTGAGCTCCAGGAATTCGCCCTTAACATCGACTGTGATCTTCTTGGTGAGATCCCCGTTTGCGACGGCGGTGGTCACAGTCGCGATGTTACGAACCTGCGCAGTGAGGTTGCCCGCCATCAGGTTTACGTTTTCGGTGAGATCTTTCCAGGTGCCGGCCACGCCTTTGACCTTCGCCTGGCCACCGAGCTTGCCTTCCGTGCCCACTTCGCGGGCCACGCGGGTGACCTCGGAGGCAAACGCCCCTAGCTGATCAACCATCGTGTTCACGATCTTCGAGGTCCGCAAAAACTCGCCTTGTAGCGGCCGCCCTTCGATTTCGGTGTCCATCGTCTTCGACAGATCGCCCTTGGCCACCGCGCCGATCACGCGGGCCATTTCGCTCGTTGGGTGTACTAGATCGCCGATCAATCCGTTGACCGAGGCGATGGCGTGAGCCCAGCAGTTTGAGACATCTCCCAGCGAAGCCCGCTGGGTGATTCGCCCTTCCTTACCAACGACATGGCCAATCCGCTCGAGCTCGAGGGTTAGCCTCTCATTCTTATCAATAACTTCGTTAAAAGTGTCGGCAATTTTGCCGGCAACCCCTGTCCAATCATCCGGTAAACGGACGGAAAAATCGCCGCGCTTGAAAGCCATCAAAGCGCTCAAAAGCTGACGATTATCACACTGAGCGTTGTCCCCGTCCGATCCATTGACGGATCGGGCGCGGCGCGGGGGCGAGGTGGTTTTCTTCATCGAAGTTTAGAATCGAGGGTTGCGATTCGGGCACGCACGCGGCACGATAGCGCCGCGGACATCGACAAACCATTGTCGGGAGCCCACAAAGTGCAATCTTCTCGCACAATTCCCCGACGCGAGCAAGAACCGTCCCGCGCGGCCTACGAAATTTCTGCAAGAGAAGAGTCTCTTGCGCTACTGCAGGCCGCTCGGAAGCCGCGGCGAAGAGAGCAGGCTGCCGAACTCCTTCCAGCGCCTGGCCGGTTGATCCGCTGTCCCGCCCTGTTGTTCTATATAGTGACGAACGAGATCTTCACCGTAATTGTAATTGATGACGTAACTCCGGTAGTGCTCGATGAACTCGACGGCTTTCCCGGCCAATCCGGGCGACAACAGGCCATACTTCTCGAGCCAGGCTTGGGCGGCGGCCGCGTCGATTTTGCCGTCGAGCAACGCCCGAGCGGCTTCGTTGCGGGAGTAAGCCAGGTTCTTGAGCAGATCCTGTATGGCGTAGTACTGTTCAGCCTTGTCCGGATCGAGTCCCGCGGCGGGCCAGAGAACTTTCTTTTCGAACTGGAGCCGCTCTTCCTTCGTAAAGACCACGTCACGCCCAAAGTTGGCCGTGCCTTCGGAGACGAGCGCTTGAGGCGCATACAACGGCAGGCAGGAGAACTCCACCCATCCTCTACCGCGGGTAAGGTTCTTCTCCAAAAGCGTGTTATAAACGTGGTGGCCGGGATAACCCTCGTGCGCAGCCAGATCGACCGCCCGTTCGATGTAAACCGGCAGATCGGTGTTGATCTGAATGACGCTCTGATAATTCCCCTTGTACCAGTTGTACCCACCCCACGGCTTATGCGTCACGTATTCAACGGTGAAGCTTTCGTTAGGCGGCAGACTCAGATGTGCCAATGTCCGCACGCGACATTCCTTGATAGCGCATTGGAAAACAGTGTCGAGCTTCTCCTTGGGAACGATGAACCCATTGTGCCAATCGTCGTAGCGCTGGCTCAGACTACGCCCATCGAATGCGCCAGCCGGCTTGAGCGCGCCGGTCGCTCCGATATCGGCAAGCAACTTTTCGTAATGGTCCAGCGGAAACGTAGGCGCAACGGCGTCATAAAGGGCGCGCGACTCGTCATCGAACGTCATTCGTTTTCCCCTAACGATTTCGACACGAGCGGCCAACGCCCCGAGCTGCTTCGTCAAATATTCCCTCCGCAGGCGCATCATCTCATCGTTTGACGGAGTCAGCGCGCCGATTCGATCGCGCAGTTTGGCGGCCTCATCAGCGATCGCGGTCAGTGGACGTTTATTCGTTTCCGCCTGCGACTTCCACTCCGCCGGTCCATAGTAAGCGTCCACGTAATCCGGATCATGTTGGCCTAACGCTAAGGCCAGTTTCACATATTCCTCAGCCGCCTGATTCATCGGATCCGGTACTGGCGCCGGCGCCGCTAACTGGACAGCCGCAGCGCAGGCCACAACGATCGAGAGTATCAACGCGTTTCGGATTTGAAATCCCATGTGAGTCTGCCTGGCAAAGTGAGCATGATCCGTTCGAATACAATGGCGAAGCTTTTCGCTCAAGGTGAAGGAGCGATCGTCTCTACCCGCAGGAAGTCCCGCATCTCTCTCAGCTCAGATTCGAGTTCTCGTTTGAAAGCGCTATCCCGTGGCGCTGGCCCAGTTGCATAACGGATGTCACTGAGCAGCGCCCCATTTTTAACCGAGAGA
>JBJMXE010000053.1:0-45637 GCA_045809745.1 Chthoniobacterales bacterium
AGTCCTCCGGATGGGGAGTGCGCAGGAATCATACCCCGATCGATCCCGGCCGTTTCCAGCCCACCACCATCTGTCGCCGCACAGCGACCTGAGAGTTCCATTGTTCGCGAACTCAGCAGCTTCGGTGCCTTCACATCGTAACCGGACAGGCTACGAAGCGCGCTCTACTCTCGCCAACCGCGCGTTACCACCAGAGGCGCATTTTCCATATCGCTAATTGTTACCTTGTTCGTTGTCGACACAACGTGGGCCATACCAATGTGCGTCCGCAGGAAAATCCCAAGATGTTGCGACCACGATTGGCAATAAGCCGGGCCGTCCCAGCCGTATTTGGGATCGGGCGCGGGCGTCAACGTCAACGGAGTCGCGTCCTTCTTGGGAACCTGGATATCACCGACGAACCAAACCTGATTGCCTCCGCGAAGAGTGTCTCTGATTACGCTGAGAACGTCCGCATTCGGATCGGCCAGTTCCATTTTTTCCTTTATCAGGTCATATCGATGAAATCGATGCTCCTCCAAATCGGGTAACGTCAACCACCGTGCGCTGCCGTGATAATACCGGTTGAACGGGATACCATACTGCCACGGCGCAATTACAATGAGATCGTTCGCTGCCGCTTTTTTGCCAAGCGTGTCCGCCACCATGTCGATGTTGGTCTGGCGCTGCGTGATCTTCGGCCACGCGGCAAACGGCAGGCAAATCAGGAGTATTGCCGGAAACACAACTCGCCCGATTCTAACAAGTCGGTTTTGGGCAAGGGCCAGGGTGACCAATTCCAACGCCACTCCGGCAATACCCAGAGTGGTGAAGTAATACCAGGGCTGCGGAAAATAATGCACCAGGTGCAAAAATCCGAAATATGTGATGATCGATCCAATCGATCCTATCACTGCGAATAGCAGCACGTTCCACTCACGCGAGGAACGATCGTGCCGTAGCACAAACAGTCGCCAGATTCCAGACCCGATTACCAAAATGAAACAGGTCGCCCACACCACAGCCATTGCCGGCATCGGTGTGCCAAAGGCAGAGTCTAACTGCTGCCACAACCAGGCCTTCGCCACCGGCGGCGTTCGAACCGTGACGTCCCATAATGCGCGCGCCTCGGCGTAAGCATGCACGTATGGAAGAAATGAAATCAGCGCAACGATCCCAATTCCAAACATGCCTAGAGCGCTGCGAAAACGCCCATCGACAAGTAACACGGTCATGGCCGCGACGATAATCACGAAAAGGAGAACCGTGTTGTGCAATAGACATTGCACGCTCGCGACCGCCGCGAGAGTTGCGCAAGTCATCAGCAGCGGACTCGGCCTAACGATCAACCGCGCAAATGACCCGAACGCCAGCGAGATAGCCACCGTGGCCAGGCCGTAACCGCGAATCGACGAGCCCCACATCAGAAACGTGCTGTTCAGTCCCAGCAAGGCTAGAGACAGCAAAGGAACACCGCCCGGAAAGAGCCGCGCGTTGAACCACATCACCGCGATTAACAAAATTCCGACCAATACTCCAAACGCCCGAAACGCGACATCCGCCGTGCCGAACAGATATGTCCAGCCGCGAATGATCGCCGGAAAAAACGGAGGAAACGCCTCATGCGGGAAATTGGTTAGGATATCGCTTATGGTTGGCATCAACGAGAGCTGGACCAGGCCAGATTCATCGCGCCAAAGGGCTCCGGCATGTCCGGCGCGAACGACCAGGAGAATGACAATTACCCCTGATAACGCGATCGCGGTTAGCTTTTCCAGCCGCTGAAGTGACGAATCGGACATGAGCGAAAAGTGCCGCCGCACCAGAGCAACTACCACGCCTTTAGTTTGGGCTCCGGCTTAACGCGGCATTCAGCTGCGCGAACTCTGGCTGGTCAGGATCAAGAGTGGCCGCACGGGCCGCTTCGATCTGTGCGCCATCCCTGTCTCCTCTCTCGAGCAAAGTTTTAGATAACAGGAAATGAGTCTTGGCGTTGCGAGGAGCGATCTGCTCGGCGCGGCGCAACCATCCTTCTGCCAGATCGAGACGGTTTCTCTCCAGAGCGATCACCGCAAGGTTATTCAAGGCGCCGCGATGGTTTTCGTCGTAGCGCAGCGTTGCCAGGTAAAACGATGCGGCTCCAGGTTTATCTCCTTGCGCCAACCGAAGATTTCCGACGGCGAAATTGGTCTCCGGATTGGTCGGGGCGTACGCTCGCGCAATTGCCAGTTTGCGATCGGCCAGAGGCAGGTCGCCGGATTCAAGCGCCTGCCAACCGGAATTGTAGGCGTCCAACGCCCACAACGCGGGATCACGTTGCGGCCAGGAAACGAATGCCGCAGAGAAGATCAGAATCGCCACGTAGACGGACGCGCGGCGATGTTGCCTGGTCACCAGGTCATTCCAAAGCAGCCACACCCCGCAGGCTGCGAGAATGATTAACCCGGGAACGATGGCCATGCGGTACCGTTCAGTCACGAATACCGGCAACAAGGACGCCATGTGCAGACCAATCGCGCCAGTGATCCAGCGCGATGACGACACGATGCGCCATGAGAGAATCAGACCCGGCAGACCAAGCGCGGCCACAAGGCCGAAGTAGACACCGGGAAAGATAATGCCCTGTTCGCGCAGGTTGGTTACGATACTGAGGTCATCGTACTGAAAAGAGTTCCAGAAGTTGCGGAGCTTAATCAACATGAGCCGAGTCCAGTCTCGTGGATGCGCCGAGATGTATTCCCGCGCGCGAGCAGCCCAGTAGGCGGACACTTCGGATCGCTTGAGCGGCCGGCCCACGGCTGTTTCGGCGCTGGTCACGGAATCTTCCAGCATCGCCGCCTGGCCTGCCCGTAAACCCGGCGGGAATTTCGGGTAACCATTGGCCATCGGATTGTTTCCAATCCAAAAATTGACGCCGCCATGGGCCGACAAAAATGCCGGATCGCGCGCAATGAAATAGTTGTGGATCCAGCAGGGCGAAGTCCCCGCGCCGACGGCCAACAGAAATACTGTCGCGCCCGCACAACGAACGCGGGAAACGCTGCCGCGTTTGAACGAAACCCCGGCTAGTACGAGCGGCACAAGAAACAGCACCGTCGCGATCGCCATCGCGGTGATGCCGATAAGCAAGCCTAACCACAGGCATTCCTTCCAACTCGGTGATGCCTCGTTTGAGACGAGCCGCCACACCACCAGCCAAAACACGAAAACGAAGCCTGCTGTCGGCATTAACACGACAGCGTAGGCCTCGGCCGGGACGAAAAACGTCCATACAACTACGGCCAACGTGGAAATCACTTGGATGGTCAGGCCGCACCGGTTTGCCTCGCTGCCCCTCGAGGAGTTCCCGCCGACGGGTACGGCGGATCGCAGCAGTTGGGATGTTAAGAGATAGATCAGCAACGCTGTCCCTGCATCTGCCGCAGCCTGCAGTAATCCAGGAATGTATGGGCTGGAACCGAACACCCAATAAAGGCCGGCCAGAACGTACGGGTAAAGCGGCAGTCCGTAGAAGGCGCCGTGCACATTCCACTCCCCACGGAGGATCCGCTGCGCCCACTCATTATAGAAGTGCATGTCGCCACGCGTCGGAACCAGCAGCGCGGAGCTTGAGAGTCGCGCCAGGTCGATCAATCGAACCAGGAATACGGCTGCCCAAATGTAATGCGGTAAACGCGGTGAAAATCGGCGGATGCCGGCGAGCAATTGTTTCGGTGTAAGCATCACGGCGGAACGGGAAGGATTCAGCCGCGAAGAGCGGGAGCCGTTCCACAGACCGAACTGTGCGTGAAGTTTGTGGCGCCTTCCAGGAGTACAGAAAATCTAAAAACCACAATCCTTGGCATTAACACTGCTCTTAAGACGCCACATCCGCGGTATCGCGGGTCGCAATCAAACCAAACAAAGGAAAGCAATAACATGTTAACCAAACTCAACAAACGCCGCGCGGGCTTCACCCTCGTGGAAATCATGATCGTGGTCGCGATCATCGCCTTGTTGGCCGCAATTGCCGTGCCGGGATTTCTCCGCGCTCGGAAACGCGCCCAGGCCAGCCGTATCCTGAACGATCTTCGCTTGATCGATTCAGCGGTTGACCAATACGCGATTGAAACCAACAAGACCAGCGGCACGACGGTCGCCGTCACCGACTGGACCAACTACCTGAAGAAGAACACCACCTTGTGGACAACTGGCAAGGACCTCTTCGGTAACACATACGGAACGCAAACGATCGACAGCTTGCCCAAAGTTCCGGCATCGGCCTGGACCTCCCTGTCGGACGTGGCTGACGCGTCATTCTGGTCGCCTTACGACCACTATTAGAATCTTACGATTCACACCCCTGTCATACCGCCTCGCGGTGTTGTGACAGGTAGTGAGTTGCGAGAAGCGCAACCCGAGGCCGCGGAAGGCGGCGCAAAAGTAATAAATAACCAAATAAAACGCAGTTATGTTTAAAAAACTGAATCACAAACGCGCCGGCTTCACCCTCGTGGAAATCATGATTGTCGTCGCCATCATCGCTCTTCTGGCTGCGATTGCCGTCCCCGGTTTTCTCCGGGCGCGCAAGCGTTCCCAAGCGAGCAAAATCCTCAATGATCTGCGAATGATCGATGCCGCTGTCGATCAATACGCAATCGAAACCACCAAGACGAGTGGCGCTCCGGTTGATGTCACCGACTGGACGAATTACGTGAAAAAGGACAGCAGTCTTTACGCGTCCGGCGCGGATCTGTTCGGGAATACTTACGGCCAACAAACGGTCGATTCCCTGCCCCAGGTTTCCGCCAGCGCATGGAACGCACTTTCGGACGTGACCGACAATGCTTTCTGGTCGCCTTACGGCCATCCCTAACCAAGTCGGCCAATTCTTTCGCGAGCGTCCTTCCAGTAACGGAAGGACGCTTTGTCGTTTTTAATAATGTTGCGTCGAACATGGGCGTCCCGTGCTGAAAATGCTTAACAGGCCGTCGAGTTTGACTTCCGGACCCTCGCCAAAGATGCGAGGGCCGGCTTGGCTAACTGCCGAGTGGTTCCGGTGTTTGGTGATCGCAGCAATTGGATTTGTCGTCCGGTTGCCAGCACTTCAGGGCGAGCCGATTTGGGATGACGATTACCTGGTCCGCACAAATCCATTCATCAAAAGTCCGCTACTCGCACTTGAAGCCTTTCGTCACTACCTCTTCCAGGACACATTCTCCGCGCATTATCGGCCGGTCCAGAACCTCTCCTATCAGGTCGATTACTTAATCTGGAACAACAACTTCTACGGCTTTCATCTGACCAGCTTGTTATGCCATGTGAGCGCCGGTGTTCTCCTTTATCTGCTGTTGGCAAGACTACTGCCACGCCTGAAGATCGGATCGAATCCCGGGTTTGCCGAGGATCGAGCGGGATTGTTAGGCCAAATCTCGTTTTTTGTTGCTGCCCTTTGGATAGTTCATCCGGTTCACAGCGCGGCCGTCGATTACGTTTCGGGCCGGGCCGATAGTCTCGCCTTTCTTTTCGCCAGTTCTGCCTGGCTGCTTTTTCTCGCCGCCCGATCCCGCACTGGTGCCGTCGCCCGCTGCGCGAATTTCGGCGGCGCCTGGATGCTTGGTTTACTTGCTTTGTGCTCCCGTGAAACCGGCATTATTTGGGTGATTATTTTTTGCGTGTTCGCGATCGCGTTCGATCGTTCGTTAACGACTCGACTAAAGTGGGGATCCGTCGCCGGTTGCGCTGCTCTCCTGGGCGTTTACTGGCGTCTTCGCGGCCTGGCGGGCGCGCCTTCGCTACCGGAAGATCCGGGTGATCTGACGCCGCCGCTATTTCGCGTAGTTCTAATGTTTCGTGCGCTTGGCGATTACGCCCGCCTGATCCTGTTCCCGCACAATCTGCACATGGAGCGAACGGTGTACAATCCCAAAGCTTTTGGCGACAATGCAGGACGATGGACCGCACTGGAGCACGAATATCTGTCGATCGCCGGCTTGATCGTGGTTGGTGCAGTGCTCTTTTTGTCCCTTCGCCGTGGACGCGGTCGGCCGCTCCGGTTGTTAGGTGCGACCTGGTTTGTGGTGGCGTTCCTGCCGATTTCGAATTTGATCAACCTGAATGCCACAGTCGCCGAACACTGGCTCTATCTACCGAGCGTCGGCGCGTTGATTTTTCTGGTCGGCTGCGCGCTTGAGCTGCCAGTAACATGGCATCGGCAAATCGCCGGATTCGCCTGTATCGCAATCGTCGCTTTAGGTGTTGGTAGCACGTATCGAAGTTCGGACTGGGTGTCTAACGAAAGGTTTGCGGCACGCACCATCGCTTCGGGAGGCACCACACTTCGAGTGGTATTGCTGCTGGCGCAGGGATACACCAGCCGCGGTGATTATCCGGCGGCGGAACATCTTTTACGACGCGCGGTGCAGTTGTCGCCCGATTATCCGATGGCCCGCAATAATTTGGCTGATGCCCTCGTTCACGAAGGCAAGAAGCAAGAAGCGGAAGCTTTGTTTGTTCGTTCAACCGAAACCGCGAGTCGGGACAAAAAAGGATATCCCCGCACCTGGATCGCGGCATTGAACCTGTCGCAGCTCCTCCATAACCAAAAGGACAACGCTGGCGCCATCGCGGCGTTAGAGCAGGCGAGAAAGATTTATCCGGTGACATGGGAACTGATCAGCGCGGAAAGCGAGTTGCTACGTGAGGACGAACAAATTGATCGCGCGCTGGCGCTGGTAGAACCGTTCGCTCAGCAAAACTGGTGGCATTACCGCGCCTGGGGGGCTTACGGCCGGCTGCTGGCCCAACATGGCGCGCCCGACCTCGCGGCAGCAGCGTTACGTCATGCCAGCTGGCTCGATATTCACGAGACAACTGCTTTGAACCTGATCGCATTGATCCGGTTCCGCGAGAATCGGTTTGATGACGCTTATCAGACCCAGCGGCAGGCAATCGCACGTCAACCGAACGAGCCCAGGCAATATGTTCTGCTGTCGAACATTCTCGACAAAATGGGCCGTGGCGACGAAGCCCGGGCTGCCCTCGCTCAAGTGTCGCGGCTGCGAGACACCGTGGCCGCCGAACCTACGGCCAAAGATTGAAGGCCCGGGGCAATTACCGTGGCTCTCGGCCAACTAATGCATTTGCGGGATCAGCAGGCACTCGCCTAACGACCCGTCCAGAAAACAACTGGGCGTAGTTGCTGCTAACTGCCGGCAGCAACTTCGCCCAGGCAAATTACCAACCCGCGGACGTTTAGCGGCCGCGACGAGGTCTCTTCCCGTAAATATCGATCGGATTCGCTGTCGTGGCGATAGGGCCAGTGAACCTGTCGCATGGCTGCGGAATACTGGAACCAATCACCGTGTAGCACACTTTTAGATCAGACCGTTTGGCTGATTCTCTTTGCACCACACCAGTCTCGGCAAACGCCGACACACTGAACGCCAACAGAAGGCACCCGATTAGTGTTTTCATAAGTCAATTGTGGTCTTGGATTTGCCGCGAGACAAGGACAAAAACCCGACCTAATCGGACCAGAGGAAGTGTTCAAGCCGGAGCTGGTTCAACCGCGCCCGGGCCTCTTCGCTTCGGCTCCCGCCGGCGGCGACCAGCTTCTGATACACCTTGGCCGCGGAATCCCAATGGGCGCCACTTTCCAGCAGTCGGGCGGCGTTGAAACCGGCCTTGTAATACCAGAAAAGCTCCGGCGGCCGATCGGTTCTTGCCGGCGTATCAAGCACCTGAAAGAAAGTCGCAAGGGCGCCTTCAGCGTCTGCCTTCTTCTCGAGGCAAACGCCTTTCTTGAACAAAGCCTGATTGTGCCAGTGACCGCCCTCGATCGCACTGGCCACCAGTTGATCGTAGGCTTGAATGGCCCTCTCGTAATTTTTTGGATCTCCGGTGCTCAACTCAAGATAAATGTCCCCTTTACCGCATAGTGCTTCGCGTTTCTCGGGTGGTCGCGCTCCGCTCTTCAGCACCTCATCGTAAAGCAACAGGGCGTCCTCGGGTTTTCCAAGTTTCCGCTCGATGATAGCCTGTTCATTGCGGGCGGCCCAACGCAGATCACCATTCATCTGCGCCACCTGAGCAAAGAGCGTGATGGCGCGGTCGAGCGTATGAGGTGCCATGCTTCCCATCGCCGATTCGCCGGCGAAGAACAACGCTTTCTCCAAAAACGGCGAGCCGGGGTTCTGCTGCGCAAACAGCTCGAACTGGGTTTGAGCGTTCGAAAAATCCTGGCGCGAATAATAAGCCTCGGCCAGCTTCATGCGAACTTCGCCTAACGAAGTGGAATGAGGCTGGTCGTTGAGGAATCGCTTGGAAAGCTCTATCACCCGATCGCTATTTGCGGCAGTCGCATCTTCAATCCAAATCGTCAGATATTGGGCGCGCTCCCGGGCCACATCGGTCGGATGCGACTCCGCTCGGGCCAGGAGCTTGCGCGCCTGCTCGTTCTGGGGCGGGTTCTGGTGAAATGCGATCTCGGCCAGGGCGACCAACGCCTCGGACACCCGCGGGTTCTGCGGAAATGCGTCCACAAATTTCCGCAACGTTTCGACTGCATCCGGCTGTTGCTGCCGCGCGCGCACCAGCGCTTCCTGCAAACGAAGCTCCGCTCGGTCATCCGGCGACGCGCCCTGGGCCTGCGCCTGATCGTAAGCTGCCGCAAATTGCCCACGATCGCCCATCTGCAGCCAGCCTAACGAAGCATTGTACCAGGCGGGCGGCGCGAACGCGGACGGTGCGCCTCCTACCTTTTCAAACCGGCTGGTGGCTGCGGCAAATCGGCCTGAAACGTACTCTGCGCGAGCAGCCAGGAACTCGAGTCGGCGGCTGATATCAACGACAGGCTGCCACGCTTTTGCTTCCTCGGCGATGGCCACAACATCCGTGGGATTGTTACTGAGTATTTCCAACTCAGCCAATTCGAGTAAGCCGCCGGCCAGGTCAGTGCGATTCGCTCGAGAGGTCCGCAGATCCGACAACAACTGACGCGCGTGATCGGTGCGTCCAGCGCGCAGTTCGATGCGCGCCAGATACCATTGGGCCAGCCCCCGGCGAGGCTGCTCGGATTCGCGCGCCCAACGTTCGAGTTCCAATCGGACCGGCTTCTTTTCCGCTCGATATAGCTCATCCAGCTTGGCAAACAGGAGCGGCAGAGCGGCGTCGGCCGGATGACGATCGATAAAGTCCTCCAAAAAATCGTCGCCGGTTTCAGCGGTCTTGAGCTGTAGATGCGCGTCACCGATCAGACACAGCGTCGCCACCATCAAGGGATGGCTGACTTCGCGGGGACGTTTGGTGAGCGGCTCCAGATAACCGAGCGCCCGATCAGGATGATGCTGCACCAGTTCGAGTCTGCCCCGCAGAAACCGATGCTGTTTCCGTTCAGCCGTGTTCTCATCAGCAATTCCCTGCAGCGCGCGCTGAGCGCTCTGCCAGTCTGCTTTGTCCAGGAACAATGATGCCAGGCGCAAACTGGCGCGCGTTTTCCATCGCTTGTTTTGTGCCAGTGGAGTGAGGCGGGCAGCAGCATCATCGAGACGTCCCAACTTCCGCAGCATATCTGCTGTCGCCAACACCGCTTCCGCTTGCATTGGGAAATTTGAATCGGCGGCTAACTGCTCGTAAATTGGCAGCGCATCGTTAGGCCGACCTGAGGCGGCCAGGGCCTGGGCGCGCCAGAAACGTTCCGCAGCCGTCTGGGGCAGGTTTTGCTGGGCCATTAATTCAAGCGCCTCGGCTGGACGTTTTGCGGCAACCAATGCCTCAATCAGTTTGCCCGCGGCTTCCCGCCGCTGAGCCGGGCTAAGGGTTGTTTTTAAGAGAGTATTAAGCCTAACGATGGAAACCTCAGGCACCCCTTCCTCAATCGGGCGTGCCGCTTCCGATAAATCTTTGGGGAAATCCGCGCGAACAGCCGCGGCTAACGTGATCGGGACAGCAATGACGAACAGCAGCTGTCGCCACCGGCGAAAGCGGATCGAACCTAATTTGCTGATGTTCATTTACGATCCAGCAAGGGCTGAAGATACCTGCCGGTGTGACTTGCCGCGACCCTGCTGATCTCTTCGGGAGCACCGGCAGCCACGATCTCACCGCCCTCTGCGCCACCTTCCGGACCAAGATCGATAACCCAGTCCGCGCACTTAATCATTTCCAGATTATGTTCGATCACGAGCAGAGTGTTCCCGGAGTCGCGTAATTTCATCAATACTTGAAGCAGCTTTTCGATGTCGGCGAAATGCAAACCGGTGGTCGGCTCATCGAGGATGTAAATTGTCCTGCCGGTGGCTTTTTTGGCGAGCTCAGTTGCCAGTTTAATGCGCTGCGCCTCGCCACCTGACAAGGTAGTGCCCGCCTGGCCGAGACGGGGATAACCGAGGCCGACGTCTAACATTGCCACTAACCGATCGGAAATCGCCGGCACATTGCGAAAAAATCGCGCCGCTTCATCAACTGTCATGTCCAAAACATCGGCGATGTTCTTACCCTTGTAAGTAATCTCCAAAGTTTCGCGATTGTACCGCCGGCCCCGACACACCTCACATTCCACATAAACATCGGGCAGGAAGTGCATCTCGACTTTGATCAGTCCGCCGCCTTCGCAGTTTTCGCAGCGGCCACCTTTCACATTGAAGCTGAAACGGCCGGCGTCATACCCGCGCACTCGCGCGGTTGGGAGTTGAGCGAATAATTCGCGAATCGGAGCAAACGCGCCGGTATACGTCACTGGATTCGAACGAGGCGTACGTCCAATCGCGCTTTGATCGATGACGATTGCTTTGTCGAGTTGATCCAGGCCCCGCAACGCCCGGTACTTTCCCGGTTTCTCCTTAGAGTTGTAGAAATAGCGAAAGAGCGCGCGCCGCAAAATGTCGTCGACCAAGGTGGACTTCCCGCTTCCGGACACGCCGGTCACGCAGGTAAAGCATCCCAGCGGTACAGAAAGCGTCACATTCTTCAGGTTATTCTCCGCGGCATCGACCAAGGTCAGCCAGCCCGAGACCTCGGAATTGCGGGCAACCTTGGCGTCGATTTTACCGGGATCTTTTCGTTTGCGCGGCACGGCGATCCGAACCCGCCCGGATAGATAATCCGCCGTCAACGAATTCGACGACTTCATGATGGTCTGAATATCACCCTGCGCTACGATCTCGCCGCCCCTGGGACCGGCTCCCGGACCGAGGTCGAGGATGTAGTCGGCGGCCCGAATCGTCTCCTCATCGTGTTCGACCACAATAACCGAGTTGCCCAGATCTCTCAGGTTACGGAGCGTGCCTAACAATCGATCATTGTCGCGCTGGTGCAGACCGATACTGGGTTCATCCAACACGTAAAGCACTCCCGCCAGCCCCGACCCGATCTGGGTGGCCAGCCGGATACGCTGCGCTTCACCTCCGGAAAGGGTGCCGCTTTCCCGATCCAGGCTGAGATAACCGAGCCCAACTTCAACCAGGAAACTCAGACGCGACTCGATCTCCCTAACCACATCAGAAACGATTGTCCGCTGCTGCGCGTTCAGGTTGATGTCCTTGATGTAGGCCGCTGCGGCGGCAATCGTCTGCTCGCTGAACCGGTGAATATTCAGTTCGACGCCGCTGCGATTTTTTATCGTTACCGCTAAGATCTCCGGCTTGAGTCGCGCCCCGCCGCACGTCTTGCACGGAACACGTCGCATGAACGTGCGAATCCGGTTGCGGGTGAATTCACTTTCGGTCTCTTCGTACAACCGCTGCATCTGCGGCACCAGGCCTTCAAATGCGCGGCGAGTCTTTTTCTCCTGACCGTTGGCGCCGAAGCTCATCTCGATCTCTTCATCGCCAGTTCCAAAATAAAGCGCGTGCTTGAAACTGTCCGACAGATCAGCAAACGGCACGTCCTCATCCACTCGAAAATGCTTCACCAGCGACGTTTGGATTTGCCGGTAGTAGGCCTGCATCCGTTTGTTGCCGCGACGCCATGGGCTAATTACGCCTTCGGCTATGGTTTTAGCAGGATCGGAAATCATCAGGTCCGGATCCACCAACAATTCTGTTCCCAGGCCATGACACACCGGACAGGCACCGAGATGGCTATTGAACGAAAAATGCTTTGGTGTCAGCTCGCCTAACGTGAAGCCGGTCTCCGCATTGCCGTATTGGGTAGAAAACCGGAGCTCGTCCCAGTTCCGATCAGATGAACCGTCGTCAGCGGCGCTGCTGGAAGTTGCAATTTGCGCGCCGGTCGGTTGTCGCAGCACGACTACGCGCCCCTCTCCCCATTTCAGGGCTGTCTCTATCGAATCGGTTAGCCTGACGCGGATTCCATCACGCACCACCAATCGGTCGACTACTGCCTCAATCGTGTGACGCTCAGCGCGTTTGAGCCGGATCGGCTCAGGCCGGGAAAGCTCCATAATTTCGCCGTCAACCCTGACCCGGACGAAACCTTCGCGCTTTGCCTTCTCTATAATATCCCGAAATTCGCCGGTCTGGTTTTGAATCAACGGTGCCAGCAAAACGATCTTGGTTTCGGGCGGGAGCGCCAGGATTTTGTCGACGATCTGCGAAGGTGTCTGCCGAAACACGGCCTGGCCGGTGGCGGGATCGTGCGGCTGGCCAATGGCCGAATACAAGACCCGGAGGTAGTCGAAGATTTCCGTGGTGGTAGCTATGGTAGACCTGGGATTGGCTCCGGCGCTGCGCTGCTCGATCGCGATCGCGGGTGAAAGCCCTTCAATGAAATCGACATCGGGCTTCTCCAACCGATCCAGGAATTGGCGGGCGTAAGCCGAAAGGCTTTCCACATACCTTCGCTGGCCTTCAGCATACAAAGTATCGAACGCCAGGGACGATTTACCCGAGCCGCTTAACCCCGTGATGACGACGAGTTTCTCCCGCGGGATCTCCACATGGAGATTCTTGAGATTGTGCTGGCGAGCCCCACTAATTTTGATAACTTGCGCAGGCATTTAACGAGAAATGTCGAACCTGTAAGTCAAGCACATACCCACCTTTTCTCCACTGGATTCGGCCTTTTATGAGTGATCCCGCCCGCGCAGTCACAACGGAAGATTTTGCCGAGCTCCAGAAGAAGTTCAGCGAGATCAAGCATTCGATAAATAATGCGTTGGCGGTGATGATGGCGCTTTCCGAGATGTCGCAAAGACGGCCCGATTACGCTGAAAAGCTGGCCACCACAGTGTTGGCAAAGGCTCCTCAGATCGTCTCAAGTTTGCAGGAATTCACCCAGGCGTTGAATGAAAAGTTCGGACCAAAGCCTGAGGGAATTCCCGAGTCGAAGTAGTTTCGGATCAGAGAGGCTGCGCATGCCGGCAGCGGCCAAGAACATCCTGATCGTCGAAGACGAACGCGACGTCATCGACCTGCTTACGCTGAATCTGCGCCGTGCTGGCGGATTTAATATCTCGACCGCCACGGATGGCGTAACCGGCCTCCAGAAAGCGCGGGAGGAAAAACCGGCCTTGATCATCCTGGACCTGATGCTGCCCGGAATTTCCGGCCTGGAATTTTGCAAGTTTCTGAAATCCCGCGCCGAGACGCGCGAAATCCCAGTGTTGATGCTGACCGCAAAAGCTGAGGAAATAGACCGGATTCTCGGACTCGAGTTTGGTGCGGACGATTACGTGACGAAACCATTCAGTCCGCGTGAAGTGATTCTCCGCATCCAGGCAATTCTTCGACGCGGCGACGGCAGTGGCAGCGATGGTGAGATTATCGCCGGGGCAATCGTTATCGACTCCGTGCGCCATCGCGTGCTCGTCGACGGCAAGCCGGTCCACCTGACCAGTATCGAGTTTAAACTCTTGCATTCTCTCGCCGCCAAACGAGGCCGAGTGCACGCCCGCGACCGTTTGCTCAATGAAGTCTGGGGCTACGAAAGTGTGATCGACACCCGAACCGTCGATACCCATGTGCGGCGCCTTCGGGCGAAACTCGGAAAATCCGGGGATGCCATTGAGACGGTCCGCAGCTTCGGGTATCGCTTTCGCGAACCTTGAGAAGTGATCGCCTGGATCTTGTTCGCCGCGGCAGCTGCCGCAACCGCAGTCGTCGGCCTGCTGGTATGGCGGCGATGGATTGCACCGTGGTCGGTCATCACTGAGCTGATTGGCGACATCCGACAATCGAGGCGACCTCGCACCTACCTCATCCAGGGCGCCAGCGCGCCGCGGCGCGTGGCCCTCGCTCTGGAAAGTATTTTCGAACGACAGTTCCTGCTCGAGCAGCAGCTGTCCGATCGTGCGTCGGGAACGGAAGCCATCGTAACCGCGATGCAGGAGGGGCTGTTAGTCGTCGACACGAATTATCGAATCAGACTGGCCAATCGTGCGTTTGGCGAATTGTTTGAGCTTTCGCAACGAGTTCCTGCCGTGCCTTTGCTTGAGATCCTGCGGAATTCCGATATCGAGCGCCTAACCACGCAAACACTGCAAACCGGCGAACCGCACCGCCAGGAGATCGCCATCGCCGCAACCGCCGACGGTGCAACTCGCTTCATGCAGCTTAGCGCCGTGCCCACGAAAAATGATGCTGGCCATACCACCGGCGCGGCCGTTCTTTTCCATGACATCACTCAGCTGAAACAGGCCGACCAGATTCGCCGGGATTTCGTGGCCAATGTATCGCACGAGCTGCGCACGCCGCTGTCGATCCTGCGTGGTTACATCGAAACTCTCCAGGACGACGCGGATCTTACGCCCGGCGAACTCAATCGAATCCTCGATGTGATGAAGAAACATTCGGATCGCCTAACCGCGCTGACCGACGATTTGCTTAGTCTGGCCCGATTGGAGTCTGGTCATTCGAATCTTCACCTTCAAGAGGTCCGGTTGAGCGAATTGTTTGCCGCGATCGTGCGCGACTGGGGCAAACGGTTCGCGGAAAAGAAATTGCGTATCGATGTGGGATTGAGTCCCCCGGTTCCAAACATTCAGGCGGATCCGACACGCCTGCAGGAAGTACTCTACAACCTGCTGGATAACGCGGTGAAATACTCTCATGCCGGGGGCAAAATCCGGCTCGAGGCGATCCGTCGCGACGATAACGTCGAGATCTCTGTCAGTGACACCGGGATCGGAATTCCCGAGGCTGACCTGCCGCGGATCTTCGAGCGATTCTATCGAGCCGATAAGGCGCGCAGTCGGGAACTCGGCGGCACTGGGCTCGGGCTCTCGATTGTTAAACACATTGCGCAGATGCACGGAGGTCGGGTTGAGGCGGAGAGCACGCCGGAGGGCGGGACCAGAGTTCGAGTAATCCTGCCGTTGAGCCGGCCCACTCATTCCGCGGACGTCACAGAATCGTAACAGTAAAGCTTTTGACCTCATCATCAGAGGTGCTGCAGGTTTGCTACATGCCAAACCGCAAGCGTAAATGTGCTTTTTTCGCAATTTTTGTCGCCGCGTCGGCCGTTTCAAGTTTCGCCCAAATGACGATCAACGGCGCCGGTGCAACATTTCCTTATCCGATCTACTCGAAATGGTTCGACGAGTACGCCAAAGTCGATTCTTCAGTCCGGTTTAATTACCAATCAATCGGCTCGGGTGGCGGCCAAAAACAGATCCTCGCTCAAACAGTGGATTTTGGTGCGTCCGATGGACCGATGAGCGACGACAATCTGGCCAAGGCTCCGGGAAAGCTTCTGCATATCCCGACTGTGGCGGGCGCGGATGTGGTTACCTACAACCTGGAGGGAAGCCCGACGCTCAAGCTGGACGCGGATACCACTGCCGACATCTTCCTGGGCAAGATCAAGCGCTGGAATGATCCCAACCTAACCGCATTAAACCCTGGAGTCTCTTTGCCGGACAAGGAAATCGTAGTAGTGCATCGCAGCGACGGCAGCGGCACGACCTATATCTTCACCGATTATCTGGCGAAGGTGAGCGCGGATTGGAAATCGAAAGTGGGCACCAATACTTCGGTTAACTGGCCTACCGGGATCGGAGCCAAAGGCAACGAAGGCGTTTCCGGGCAGGTTAAGCAAACTCCGGGAGCCATCGGTTACGTCGAGTTAATCTACGCTATTCAAAACAAAATGCCCTACGCCGACATCAAAAATCCCGACGGTAATTTCGTGAAAGCATCCTTGGAATCGGTCACGGCGGCAATGGGCACCGCGCAGATTCCCGACGATTTTCGCTTTTCGATGACAAACGCTTCCGGGAAAGATTCATACCCCATTGCCGGAGCAACCTGGCTGTTGGTTTATCAACAGCAGAAGGATGCCGCCAAAGGCAAGAAGCTCGTGGAATTCTTGAAGTGGGCCGAAACCAAGGGAGAACAAATGGCGAAAGATTTAAATTACGCGCCTCTACCGCAGAATATCGCCGAGCGGGTGACGAAACGAATCGACGAGATCAAGTTGTAGGTTCTTCCCAGCCTGTAGCAGCCGAGTCAGGTTTAACGGCATTTCGGATTCAGTGATGGCCGTCGCAATGGTAACTCCAAAGGAAACCGGCGCGGTGGCTGAGATGCCGCCGCCAACGCGTTTTGCGGATAAGGCGTTCGAGTGGCTTACGCTCGCTATGGCACTGACGGTCGTGTTGCTGGTTTTCATGGTGGGCTGGCAGTTGGACCGCGGCTCCGAGTTATCAATCAAACGATTCGGGTGGAACTTTCTCATCACCAGCACCTGGGACCCGGTTGCCGAGCATTTTGGCGCGCTGCCATTTATCTACGGCACTCTGGTTTCCTCTCTGATCGCTCTCATCATCGCAGTACCACTGAGCATTGCGACTGCTGTATTCCTAACCGAACTTGCGCCGCTTCGCATTCGGCAACCGCTCGTTTCACTGATCGAAATGCTCGCCGCGATCCCGAGCGTGATCCTCGGTCTCTGGGGAATTTTCGTAATGGTCCCGTGGTTACGCGATTACCCGTTCGCATTCCTGAAACGAACGCTGGGTTGGACTCCATTCTTCAGCGGGCCCGTTTACGGCACGAGCATGCTTGCGGGCGGCATCATCATCGCCATCATGATCATGCCGATCATCACTTCGGTTTCGCGCGAAATTTTGCGGTCGGTGCCTAACCTCCAGCGAGAAGCTGCTTACGCTTTAGGTGCAACCCGGTGGGAAGTGACTCGAATCGCGGTGCTGAGCTATGCCCAAAAAGGTCTGTTTGGGGCGGTAATTCTCGGTCTTGGCCGGGCCCTTGGCGAGACGATGGCGGTCACGATGGTGATCGGCAACACTCCTCAAATTTCGGTCTCGCTTTTCGCTCCCGGTTACACCCTGGCCAGTGTCATCGCGAACGAGTTCACCGAAGCGACCACCGATCTTTATTTGCACGCTCTCGTGGAAATCGGCCTTGTTCTATTCGCGATAACCATCGCGTCCAACCTGGTCGCGCAAGTGTTTCTGAAGACGATGTCGATGGGATCTGCCACCAGAGCTGTGCAATGAACATCAGCTTCATCATGGGAAATCACCGGTGGCGCAAAATGAAAAGCGGGCTGGTCACTGTGCTTTGTTCGTTATCTGCGGTGCTGGTCGCCACGCCACTGGCGCTGGTATTTTATCACCTGGTCCGAAACGGTGCCGCGGCCGTTAGCTGGTCATTTTTTACAGAGTTGCCAAAGCCGGTCGGAGTGACCGGCGGGGGCATGGCGAACGCGATTGTCGGCTCGCTGCAACTGCTGGGTCTGGCCGCAATAATCGGCATCCCTCCGGGGGTACTGGGCGGAGTTTACCTGGCCGAATATGGATCCAGTCGGGGGAACTGGATGCTGCGTTTTGTGGCCGACGTTCTGAATGGAGTGCCGTCGATTACCTGGGGGATCGTAGTTTACGCGTTGGCGGTTCTTCCGTTCAAGGGATTCTCGGCTTATGCCGGCGGGCTCGCGCTTGGGTTAATGATGATTCCACTGATCATGCGGACCACTGAGGAAGTCGTTCTGTTGGTACCAAATGGATATCGTGAAGCGGCCCTCGCGCTGGGTGTCACGAGATGGAAGACGATTGTGCATATCGTGATGAAGACTGCGTCGAAGGGCATCATCACCGCCATCCTGCTGGCGCTTGCCCGAGTATCCGGAGAAACCGCCCCGCTGCTGTTTACGGCATTCGGTAACCGATTTTGGAATCACGACCTTACCCAGCCAATCGCCGCGCTGCCTTTGCAAATTTTCACCTACGCGATATCGCCCTATGAGGACTGGCACCACCAAGCTTGGGCAGGCGCGCTTGTATTGCTGGTAACTATTTTTCTGATTAATATTTTAGTGCGAATGCTGACTCGCAACCGAACGGCTCGCGTGCTGTAATTGGAAGGGAGCCAGATGATTCAAATGGATGCTCCGGTGGGTGACAAGGTCGCTTCGTCGGCCGCTGCTGCTCCAATGGTTGAAGCGACCGCCGCCGGGTCGGCGTTTGAAATCGAAAAACTCTCAATTTGGTACGGACAAAAACCGGCCATTCGCGACGTCACGATCGATATTCCGCAGCACAATGTGACGGCAATTATCGGCCCCAGTGGTTGTGGAAAATCCACTCTGCTGCGTTGCCTCAATCGAATGCACGAACTCGTGCCCAACACTCGGATCGACGGGCGCGTTCTGTTTCGCGGGAAGGATCTATACGGTCCGGGCGTTGATCCAACGCTCGTCCGGCGCCGGATCGGGATGGTTTTCCAAAAATCCAATCCGTTCCCGACGATGTCGATCCAGGAGAATGTCATCGTCGGTCTGCGGCTGAACGGGGTCCGCAATCGCAACGTGTTGAACGAGCGGACCGAACGAGCGCTTCGGATGGCCGCGTTGTGGGACGAAGTCAAAGACGACCTCCGCAAACCTGGAATTAGTTTGTCCGGAGGGCAGCAGCAGCGGCTCTGCATCGCTCGGGCGATTGCGGTGGAACCGGACGTCCTGCTGATGGACGAGCCCGCTTCCGCGCTGGATCCGATCGCCACCATGAAAATTGAGGACCTGATTTCGGAATTAAAGACCAACTACAGCATCGTGATCGTGACTCACAACATGCAGCAGGCGGGACGCGTATCCGATCACACTGCCTTTCTTTACATGGGCAAGCTCATTGAGTTCGGCGAAACGACGCAACTCTTCAGTCAGCCGAGAGAAAAACAAACGGAGGATTACATCACCGGCCGATTCGGTTGAGAGTAATTCTATGATTTCTTCCCGGCACATCCTCGGAAGCTTCGACGAAGCACTGGCATCATTGCGGAATAACGTGCTGATGATGGCCAGCCTAACCGAACAGACGTTTGATCGAGCGATCCGGGGTTTGATGGACCGTGATGATGATCTTTGCGCGCATGCCATCGCCGACGATGAGGAAATCGATCAGCTGGAAAAGCAGATCGACAAGGACGGAGTCGACGTCCTCCTGCGGTTCCAACCGGTGGCGTCCGACCTGCGGCGGGTGGTATCAGCCATGAAGCTTTCGCCGAACATTGAGCGAGTGGCGGATCAGGCCACCAACATCGCGCGTCGAGCCCGCAAATTGAATCAACACCCGCCTCTGAGCGAAACAGAGTTGATCGAGCCGATGTATGCGCATGCCATGTCAATGTTCAAGGACAGCATCGATGCCTACATTCGGGAAGATGTCCCTCTCGCTCGCGCGGTTATCCCGCGTGATGAGGAACTTGATGAGATGAATGCCCTTGCCGGTAAACAACTAATCGAATGCATGGCGCGTGATCCAGATCAGCTTCGTGGTTACCTCAACCTGATCTTCGTCTCACGTTGCCTCGAGCGAGTAGGCGATCACGCGACGAACATCGCGGAAGATGCGGTCTACGCGGCTGCCGCTGAAGACATTCGTCATCAACCGATTGTCGGCACGTCGAGTTGATGTTCTGCCGGGGGGAGTTCCCCAGTTGGGATCGTCGGCTGCAAGACGAGCCACCACAGTGTGTTCGGTGAGGGATGCAGACGATTGGCAAAAGCTAGCGACTTTTCCTTCATGCCTCCCCCTTGGTAACAACAGTAAGAAGCCGCCTTGCCATGATTCGCCACGTGTTGAGCCGGCGTTTCCGCGTCCGCTTCAAACCCAAAGCCGTTCTGAGGCAACTCACCGCCGAATCGAGGCAAACGAAGCCGGTCATTTCAGCTCCTGCTTGAACATAGGGCCCGCAGGAGGCGGAACTCCTGCCGGAGCCTTGCCTGCGCCTAACCAAACGGTTTTCAGAATTTCACATTTAGATCGGCCTGCAGAATGTTGTAGTTATTCAGCGGATTAATGGCGATGTCGTTGAATCCGCCCGTCCCGAGGCTGTCGTCTATTCGCCAGCCATGTACGTAGGTCACATACAGCCAAACCGCATCGCTCAGCATATAACCGGTTTTAACTCCTACACCTTGCATGTTCAGCCGCGCGTCAAAGATGTCGTTATCGATCAGATTCTGATCGAGTGAATACTGCTCGCTATGCTGCCAGAACACGTCGACTTGCCAGTCGCCCTTCTTCTTGAGCTGTCCGGCGCCCACGCCAATTTGATACGAATACTTCTGATCGGATTTATCGGGACGCCCGGCCGCAGCAGCGCGATCATCTCCTTCTAGATTAACCGCGAAATCGCCGAACACTCGCATCGGCAGGTTTCCGAGTTTCCATCCCACCTCGACCGGCAGGTCGAACACTAACAAGCTGTTAATCCCGGTCTGATTTTGTGTCGTCGAGGCTGCATTCGTTATTCCGCGCGCGCCGCCCTGGTAATGGATGTTAAACGTGTCGCCGTTACCGGTATAGTTATACAAAGTCGGCGCGATCTGACCATAAAGCTGATTTGGAAATGTGAATTTCGCGCCAGCCTGCCATCCAAGCATAATCGCGTCATTGTTCGGAACCAACTGGTTTGGCCCATTCCCGGTAGTCGTCGGCCGGGCACCGACCGGGTTTTCAGGATTTTGATCGTCATAAACGAATTGGCCGAAGTTTACGAAAACATCGAGCGTCATTCCCGGCTGCGCTTTGGTAGACGCCGCTACGTTTTTCCCATCTTTGCTGTAGCCTTCGGCCGTCGCGCTGCTGCTTTCACCCCCCAGCTTGAACGTGTGCTTCCATTGCTCGGCCAAGCCCTCGGGATTGATATCCGGATCCCATACCATCCAAGTGCTAACGAATGGGTTCGGCATCTTCCCGCCGATAAGCGTGATATCTTTGAATCCCTTATATCCGAGATAAGCCTGACCGACATCGATGCCGTCGCTGCCTTTCGCAAAAGGACCGCCATTGCCGGCGGAGGTTGTCGAAGTGTCGTCCCCGAAAGTGACATTAGTCGAACGGTCTCCTGCACTCGTCTCGAGCCGAACTCCAAAAAACCAATCGTCCGCGAGGGTGCCGCGCAGCCCTAACCGCAGCCGATAACGTTCGCGTTTACGTTCCTGCCAATCACGGGGGATATCGGTGTTAGGGGCGCCTTGTCCGCCACGATATTCGTAGCGCAATCTTGCATCGCCGTAGAGCTCGAGCTCAGTCAGCGGCAGGGATAACTTCCATTTATCAGCACTCGATTTTTCGACCGGAACTTCTTTTTCGACGTAGGTCTTGCCGTCATAGGTCACCTTGTTCCTGGTGGGGCCTTCGGCCGGCGGCGCCGCGGCCATATCTGTGGTCCGGCTCTTCTTCAGACTTTTGACTTCGCTTTCCAGCTGAGCATTACGCTCCTGCAATTGCTGGACTGCCTGCTCCAGTTTTTGCAGTCGCTCAGAGTCAGTGGTTTCGGATTTAACGTTAGGGGCCAGCAGGCAGACTGCGGCGGCAAGTCCAGCGATCCATTTTGTACTGATATGGTTAGGCATTGGGTTGTTTCTCGTTGGTTAGGAGCCCGGCGCGACTTGAGTCGGCCTTCTTTCGGTCGTGTGCGGACAGTCGGACGTTAAAATTCGATTGTTACAATCAGGTGGCGAGAAAGAAACAACTTTGTGAATTCAGCGGTACCGTGCCGATGCTCGCGGTAGGCGATTGTGAGTAACGCCCAGGCGTTAGCCGGCCGACCCCGCGAAATTGCTGAACCAATCCTGTGATTTCGCCCGCAACCTCTCAAGTTGCTGGCACCGACACCGCATTATTTCCAATGACGATGAGCTGGCGCCGCGGCCATAACCGCCGTTACACCTACGGCTTTGGCTGCTGACCCGGGGAGGGAGACGCCGAATTGGTGGGCTGCACTGCAGCTGCCGGTGCAGTGGCTGCGGTCGTTGCACCGGGCGCGGTGCTCCCGGAGGGCACGACGCCTACGACGGCATCACCAGCCGGCGAAGCCACCGGTCCGGGTGAAGCCTTTGCCGCTGCCGCAGCAGCCGGAAGCGCCGCCGGTGCTCCGGCATTCCTTTTTAACTCGCGGGTCAGTGAGCCGCCGCCCATGCTGCGGTGAGCATACAGAACTGACAATAAGAACGTGATGGCGAAGAACACGCCGGCAAGCCAGGCGGTGAACTTCACCAACACATTGGTGGTTTGAGCGCCAAACAGGTTGTCAGTCATGGCGCCGCCAAATGCCGCTCCCAAACCTTCGCTTTTAGGGCGCTGCATCAGAATGACAAGCATCATGAGCAGGGCCACAAGCATCCAAAGGCCTAATAGGATTGTGATGAGGATCGACATTGGGACCGGGAATATGGCGAAAGACCGAGCTTACGCAAACGCTCAGCGCCCAACGCCCAGCATCCAACTCCAAGACGCGTTTTCTGCCATTGAGCGTTGAGCGTTATCGCTGCTTTTTTACCTTCTCCCAAATCTCATCCAACTCGCCCAAACCCGGTTCTCCCAGATGTTTGCCGCGAGCCTTTACCTCATCTTCCACTTTGTTGAAACGGTCGCGAAATTTGTCGGTAGCCGCTTGAAGGGCTGATTCCGCATCAATAGCGCACTTGCGGGCGAGATTGACGACGGCAAACAACAAATCGCCCAGCTCATCTTCCACCTGGCCGGAGCCGGTTTCCGGTGGCTGACCAGCACGGGAGGCAGCGCGACTCTGTTGTTCGATGGCATCTTTGGTTTCCTGAAGTTCTTCGTCCACTTTTGCGATCACATCCCTGAGGTCCGCCCAATCGAAGTTCACGCGCGCCACTTTCTTCTGCGCCTTCTGCGCGCGAACGAGAGCCGGCAGGGCACCGGGTAAACTCGCCAGATAATGCGTGTCGCCCCCTTTTTCCTGGTGCTTTATCCGCTCCCACTGCTTCACCACCGCGCCGCTGTCGGATGCTTTGCTGTCTCCAAAGACATGGGGATGCCGTCGCACCAGCTTGTCGGACACCTCTTTTAAGACATCGGCAATATCGAATCGTCCGGCCTCGGCGGCGATCTCGGAGTGCATGACGATGTGCAGCAGAACGTCGCCGAGTTCTTCGCGGAAATTATCCTGGTCGTTTGCCCGCACCGCGCCGACCACCTCATAGGCTTCTTCGATCAGCTGAGGAAGAATCGACTCGTTAGTCTGCTCCCGATCCCACGGACAACCGCCCGGTGCGCGCAATCTGGCGACGATTTCACACAGCCGGATAAACTCGGCTGACGCGCGTGAGAAAGAGGATTCCGGCACCGCCTTCTCTCAACTATCAACCTTCAACTATCAACTGCTTCAGATCCGCCAGAGCGACCGATGGGTGCCGAACTCGGAGATTTCCCCAGACGTTTTCTTGCTCACGTAGAACGTGATGCCAATCACACTGACCGCGGTGGAAATAAAGATGAAGGCAATCAGCCAGGATGGAATGTGACCGACCCGGAGCGCCTGATAAAATGAGACAACCCCATTCATTGCCATCGGAGCGTGGAGGAAGATCTTGGTGACCCACGCCACCATGATCAGGATGAAGATGAAGGCGTAGTTGCGTTTTAATCGGCGGCCAATCGCTTCCAGTTTGCTGATTTTGAAGCACGGAAGAATCAGATCTTCGCACACTAGTTTCTTCCATTCGCCCTGCAGCAGCTCGCGATTCTCCATCACCATTGGAACCAGGAAATGGGCCTCCAGCATCCGAACGCGGGCCCGGAACGCGTCGTAAAACCGGTAACGACGCGCCTCGATCCAAAGCATGACCCAGACAATCAACAGGTTGAAAAAGAAAATGATGTGCGGCACGTCGCGATTCGCGAAGGCGATGGTGATGATCGCGGTGCTGCTGGTGATCGCCCAGTTGGTGGTGATATCCAGCCGCTGACGCCAAACCATGATTCGGGCGAGCTCGCCGCGGTAAAAGTGCGACATGGCATTTACGTAGCCCGGATCGTAAAGACTCCGTTGAACTGAGAGCGTCGTTTCCTCGGTCGAACCCGGGACCATGTTTTCAGTTGCCACGGCTAGTCGATTAACTGGATAACTGGTTTCGCCCCAGAATCCAACAATTCCTCACCCGATGGCAATTGCGCTCGCCGATCTGCTCGACATCAGACATGTAAAGCTGGGACTGCGATCTCGCACCGCCGGGACCGCAATCCGCGAACTGGTCGCAGCACTCGCGGCCAGTGACCACTTGAGCGAGCCCGACAAATTCGCGGAACTGGTGATTGCGCGTGAACAATCAAACCCGAGCATGGTGGAATCAGGAGTGGTGTTCCCTCACGCTCGCACCGATTTGGTGGAGAAAATTCAGCTGGCGATTGGCCGCAAAGGGAGCGGGGTTTCGTTTGGCCCCGACGGCGCCCGCGCCAATTTTATTTTCCTGATTGGCGTGCCGCAACGGCTTATCAGCGATTATCTCGTCGCGGTTGGGGCTCTGGCCCGAATCGCCCGAAACGACGTGGTGCGGCGCGAATTGCTTCGGGCGCCAACACCAGAAACCTTTCTCGATATCTTGCGATCCGCCTCCTCGCCCGAGGGGACCTGATACAATCCCTCGGTTACGATTCCTTCAGCAGACGCTTACGGGCGCGATCCAACTGCCGCCGTTCGCCTTCGGTTAGGCTACCGATCCCGGATTTTGATATTTTCTCAAGGATTGGATCGACGGATGCGTAAACATCATCCGGCTCAACGGTTCGCCGAGTGGTAGACCGCTGGACCACATGCAGTCGCGGCTTCGGCCGCATCAGTCCTTTGAGATAGGCAACCCAGGCCAGCTCCGGCCCGGCACCGCGGAGCTCAACGAACAGAAAAGCAGCCGCGGCGGTGAGCCAGAGCATGCCGAGCTCCCACCAGACATGATAAGCCAGCAGCTGTAACGAATACGCCGCCACGAAAACGACGGCCGCCCATTTCGCCAGAATTCGAAACATCAATTCTACCCTTGGATAAATGGTGGCAAACGCGACGAACACTCCGAGATGCACATATTGCGATCCAGCGAAGCCGGTGCGTTGGCTTAAGCCCCACGCGGTCAGCAACAGACTCGGGCCGAGAACGAGCACGCCATACAATGCGATGAACGCTTTGCGCCCGAGAAAACGTTCTACTTCGCGGCCGAAAACAAACAACATGTACATCTCGACGGCGAACCAAAGAATTCCCGAGGGAGGGTGAACGAACGCATACGTGAGCAGCTGATGCAGCGCGTAACTGCCCAAAACCGCCTGGCTATCGAATGCCAGCCAGGTGAAAAACGCGCCGCCCCCGAAAGCGACCAACAGACATCCGCCGATCATGGCCGCGACGTGCGCGATCACCAGGATCGTGGTGACATCCACCGGATAGCGTCCCATCCAGGCGACCGGCCGATAATCATCGGAGGTAGTAACTCCGAACATACAGGAATAAACAGCTGCCGCTCCGCAGACGCAAGCCAAGTTCGCTCTGTAAAAAATGCTTGGACAACCCGCCGCGCCAGTCACATTACGTCTGAGTTAACAGAACCGACTCGTCGATCTACGGCAACGGCTGGGACCGGCCCCGATTCTGGAATGCGCACATGAAGAACATCGCACCTGCCATCTCGGCCCCATCCGGGATTGGAGACCACAAGCCGAACAATCAGGCCGTGCTCGACTGGGTGAAGGAGATTGCGTCGTTAACCCAGCCGGAAAACGTGTTCTGGTGCGATGGCTCGGACCGCGAGAATGCGTTCCTGCTCAAACAAGCGCAGGAACATGGCGTCGTAACCGAGCTGAACCAGCAGAAGGTCCCCGGCTCCTACCTGCATCGCTCTAATCCTAACGACGTTGCGCGGGTCGAACAGTTCACCTTCATCTGCACTCCGACAAAGCAGGAGGCCGGCCCGACCAACAACTGGACCGAGCCGGGCGAGATGTATGCCAAGTTGAACGGGATGCTGGCGGGCGCGATGCGCGGGCGCACTCTGTATGTCATTCCTTACATCATGGGCCCCCCGAATTCGCCGCTGGCCAAGGTAGGATTCGAGATCACCGACTCAATTTACGTTGTTCTCAGCATCCGGATCATGACCCGGATGGGTAAAGTGGCGGTGGAGCGGTTAGGCTCGGACCGAAACGCTGAGTGGAATCGTGGCGTGCACTCATTATTAGATATCAATCCCGAGCGCCGCTTCATTTGTCACTTTCCGCAGGACAACAAAATCATTTCCGTTGGATCCGGATACGGCGGCAATGTTTTGCTGAGTAAGAAATGTCTCGCCCTGCGCATCGGTTCATACCTGGCGCGGCAGCAGGGTTGGCTGGCGGAGCACATGCTCATCCTTGGGGTGGAATCACCGGAAGGGCGCAAACATTACGTAGCCGGTGCGTTCCCGAGCGCCTGCGGCAAAACGAACTTCGCGATGCTGATTCCGCCGGCGCAGTTCAACGGTTGGAAAATCACCACGGTTGGCGATGACATCGCCTGGATGCAGATCCGCGATGGACGGCTTTATGCGGTCAATCCGGAGAACGGTTATTTCGGCGTCGTCCCGGGAACGAGTTACAAATCGAACCCGAACGCGATGAAGTCGATCTCGCACGACACGCTCTACACAAATGTTGCGCTAACCGATGATGGCGACGTTTGGTGGGAAGGCAAGGATGGCCCGCCGCCGACGCACGCGATTGATTGGCGCGGAAATGATTGGACGCCCGATTCGAAAGAAAAGGCGGCGCATCCGAATAGCCGCTTCGCCACACCGATGCGCAATAACCCCGCGCTGGATACGGAGGTGGAGAAAGGTGAAGGCGTTCCGATCAGCGCCATCATTTTCGGCGGCAGACGCAGCGATACGCTGCCGTTAGTCTTCCAGGCCTTCGACTGGGATCATGGAGTTTATCTTGGGTCGACTATGGCGTCCGAGACAACCGCTGCCGCAACCGGCGCGGTCGGGCAGGTGCGGCGGGACCCGATGGCGATGTTGCCATTCTGCGGTTACAACATCGGCGATTATTTCCGGCACTGGATTGAGATCGGAAAGCGCTTATCCAACCCGCCGCTAATCTTCAACGTAAACTGGTTCCGAAAGGGGAACGACGGCAAGTTTTTGTGGCCCGGATTCGGGGACAATATGCGGGTTCTGAAATGGATCATCGACCGTTGCGAAGGATCGGGCGGCGCGGTTAAATCCCCGATCGGCTGGTTGCCCGGAATCCACGATCTCGATCTGAAGGGACTCGATATCGATCATAAATGCGTGGACGAGCTGTTGGAGATCGATCACGAGCAGTGGCAGAAAGAACTTGAGCAGCACGGCAAGTTTTACGAATCGTTAGGCGGAGTGGTTCCGGAAGATTTGCAAAAGCAGCGCGAGCAGGTCGCGGCGCGGTTTAAGTAGCGCAGGAGTGCGCTGCGCGGGCGCTTTAACCAAATCCGATTCATCTCAACGCCGGTAAAGCACCGATTGCCCATGAACACTCCGACTCGCACTAAGCTGTCATCCTGAGCGAAGTCGAAGGACCCCTCCTACTGGTGTGACGGGTTCCGCATTTGCGAGGTCCCTCGACTTCGCTCGGGATGACACAGCGACAATCCTGCGTGATTCGAAGTTGCCGCACTCATTCGGTTTTCTCCCCGCCAAATTTGCACCGGAGACCGGTATCTGGGATTGTCTCCAGTGGGTTCAAAGAAGCGTGCGAAACAGCCGAAAGAATGCGTCACTGCGCCGGCTGAATGCGGCTGCGTTGAGGTTCGAGGAGCTCGCCAGAACAACCTCAAGGGCATCGATATCGACCTGCCGCTGGGCGAGTTGACCGTCGTCACCGGCCCGAGCGGGAGCGGTAAGTCGTCGCTCGCGTTCGAAACAATCTACGCGGAAGGCCAGCGCCGCTACGTAGAGACGTTCAGCCCTTACATGCGGCAGTTTCTCGATCGAATGGATAAGCCGCGGGTCGATGACATTCGCGGCATCCCGCCCGCCATCGCCATCGAGCAATCAAATCCGGTCAAGACCTCGCGATCCACCGTCGGCACGATGACCGAGATCAACGATTATTTGAAGCTGCTTTGGCCGAGGGTGGCACGCGCGTTCTGCCCTAACTGCGGCCGCGAAATTCGGCCGGAAACGCCAAAATCCATCGCTGACGATGTCAGCCGCGCGTTGAATGGGGAAACTGTCCTTATCACCTTCTGGGTCGGGGTTCCGCCAAAAACCGTTCCGCGCGCGTTCTTCGATTTCCTGCAACAGCAAGGCTACCTCCGGGTCTGGATCGATCATGAGGTGGTGCGGGTGGACGATGCGCCGAAGATGAAATCGCTGGGCGCCCGGGTACAGGTGATTCAGGACCGAATCACCGTCAGTGACGAAAATCGAGCCCGCCTGACCGAAGCAATCGAAACCGCGCTCGGGTTCGGTAAAGGGAAATTGAACGTTGTTCCACTGCGGGAGAACGGCCAGCGCTCCGATCATACGCAACACCACGAATATCCGTATTCCACGGGATGGCATTGCGCCCATTGCGACATCGACATCCGGCCGCCCAGCACGGGGCTGTTCAGCTTTAACAATCCGTTAGGTGCGTGTCCGGAGTGCCGCGGGTTCGGTCGAACCATCGCCATTGATCTGCACAAGGCGCTGCCGGACCGAAGTCTCACCATTCGGCAGGGCGTGGTGCGGGTATTTCGCGGCCAGGAATTCGGAGAATCCCAAAAGGATTTGCTCCGCGCCTGTGCCCGGGAAGATGTCGACGTCGACATTCCGTTCGAGGAGTTGCCGAAATCGGACCAGGACTTCGTGATTAACGGCGAGGGTGGGACCGACGAGGCAGAAGAAGACTACGATGATGATCGATGGTACGGGGTCAGGGGCTTTTTCCGGTGGCTGGAAGGGAACACCTACAAAATGCATGTGCGGGTGTTGCTTAGCCGATACCGGGCTTACACGACGTGTCCGAGCTGCCACGGCGGCCGATATCAGACAGAGACACTGAATTACAGGCTGGAGAGGCGCGCGTCATTGCGTGGCCAAACCGGCGCGAATGCCGCGGCGCCTTCCAGCGATACTTTAACTTTGCCTCAATTCGCGGCGCTTTCAATCGCAGAGGCGCAGCACGTTCTAAACGCGGTCGATATCTCACCTAACGATGCCGCGGGCGAGATGTTGCGCGCCGAGATTTGCGCAAGGCTTCACTATTTGTGTCAGGTGGGGCTCGGCTATCTCACCCTGGATCGATCCACTCGCACGTTGAGCGGCGGCGAGGTGCAGCGGGTTAATCTCACCACCTGCCTGGGCGCGTCATTAGTAAACACTTTGTTCGTCATGGACGAGCCAAGCGTCGGATTACATCCACGTGATGTGGGGCGGCTGGTTCAGGTCATGCACAACCTGCGCGACAAGGGGAACACGTTACTGGTGGTCGAACACGAAGAGCAGATCATTAGATCTGCGGATAACCTGATCGATATTGGCCCCGGGCGGGGTGAGCGAGGTGGCGAACTGGTGTTCAGCGGACCTCTTGGTAACCTTTTGGCTCAGAAGCAATCGTCCAGTCTGTCCCTGACGCGCGACTATCTCACCGGAACGAAATCGATCCCGGTTCCGAAGAAGCGCCGGAAATCCGGGGCGGCCATCCGTGTCGCCGGAGCGCGTGAACACAACCTCAAGAATATCGATGTCGACGTGCCGTTAGGCGTCCTGACTTGCGTTACTGGCGTATCTGGGTCCGGCAAATCCACTCTGATTCATGATGTGCTGTATCGCCACCTCGTGCGGGCGAAAGGAGAGTCATCCGATCAGGAACCGGGTGCCTGCCGATCAGTCACCGGCGCGCACCGCGTTGGTGACGTGATCATGGTCGATCAATCGCCGCTCGCGCGAACTCCGCGATCGACCCCGGTGTTGTACCTCGGTCTTTACGACCGGATCCGCGAGTTATTCGCCGCCCAGCCAGAGGCCATGTCCCAGGGGCTGACGGCCAGCGCGTTCTCATTCAATTCCGGCTCAGGTCGATGCGAACGTTGTTGCGGAACGGGGTTCGAAAAAATCGAGATGCAGTTCCTCAGTGATCTGTATGTGCGGTGCGCCGAATGCGAGGGCACGCGTTTTCAGCCGCACGTGCTGAAGGTTACCGTCCACGACAAATCGATCCATGACGTGCTCGAGCTGACCGTTAGCGAGGCGATTCAATTTTTCGCGCAGATCGGGGAACAGAAAACGTTATCTAATCCGCTCGACGTGTTGGATGAAGTGGGACTTGGTTATCTAAGACTCGGTCAACCGCTCAACACACTTTCCGGCGGCGAAGCTCAACGGCTCAAATTGGTCGGCCACCTGTCCGAAATGCACAAAGCGACGAACAATGGCGGCTCGGCCGGCGGCAACCTGTTCATCTTTGACGAGCCGACAACCGGTCTTCATTTCGACGACGTAGCAATGCTGCTCCTGCTGTTCCATCGATTGGTCGATCAGGGCCATTCGATCCTCGTGATCGAGCACAACCTCGAAGTGATCAAATCCGCCGACTGGGTCATTGATCTTGGCCCGGAAGCTGGTGATGAAGGCGGTGAACTCGTGGTTGCCGGAACTCCGGAACAGGTGGCGAAGAATGAGGCATCGCACACCGGCCGGTTTCTGCGCGCGGTATTGCCCAGCGGACGTTCCCAACGCCAACCCCTCCGCATCCTCCCCGGCAAGAGCCGATCGCCGAAACTTTCTGAGCCTTCGAATGGACACAGTCCGGCTGAATGGGAGTTGCTGCGGGCTGCTGAAACTTCACCTCGTTACCGAAAACAGCCTAACGGTGCGATAACAATTCACGGCGCGCGCGAGCACAACCTGAAGAACATCGATGTTACCATCCCACGCGATCAAATGGTGGTGATCACCGGGCTGAGCGGGTCCGGTAAATCCACCCTCGCTTTCGATATTTTGTTCGCTGAGGGCCAACGCCGCTTCCTCGACAGCATGTCGCCTTACGCGCGGCAGTTTGTAGAGCAGCTCGAAAAACCGGATGTCGATCTGGTGGACGGGCTGCCGCCAAGTGTTGCCATCGAGCAACGGGTTACTCGCGGAGGCGGCAAGTCGACCGTCGCAACCGTAACCGAGGTCTACCATTTTCTCCGACTGCTGTTTGCGAAAACCGGAACGCAGTTCTGCCCGGAATGCGATTTGCCGGTCGAAAAGCAAAGCGTCGCCGCCATTGTAAAAGAAGTGGAGGCGGCAGCTCGACGCGGCCCGTTGAAAGTCCTGGCGCCCTTAGTGAAGGCCCGAAAAGGTTTTCATACCGATGTCGCTCGTTGGGCTGAACGGCAGGGCTTTGATACTCTGTATGTGGACGGCGTTCTGGTGCCGGTCTCGCATTTCCGCAAGCTCGAACGATTCAAAGAGCACACCATAGACGTCGTGGTGGGCGTGATTGATGCGAAACGAATTCTTAAAGCCCGGAACCTGGTTCAACGCGCGCTCGACATCGGCAGAGGAACGGCGCATCTGCTCGACACAAATAATCGGGTTACCGTGATGAGCACGGAGATGAGCTGTCCCGGCTGCGGCCGCGCGTTCGAAGAGCTCGATCCGCGGCTGTTCTCGTTCAACTCGCCGCATGGAGCTTGCGAAGGATGCGGCGGCTTTGGAGAGATCTTCAACCAGCAACTACAAACCGGCGAAACCGATGACAGTGGTTCGGTTCTGGAAACGGAACTCGCTGCCGAGCGCGAATCAGAATGGATCGATGATAGTGAAGCTCACGAGTGTCCGGCTTGTCACGGATCGCGACTGAATGCGATTGCGCGGCATGTCCGGGTGCAGGGTCTGGCGATTGATCAGGTGACGAGTCTATCTGCGGGCGAAGCAGCGACAGCCATCGATAAGCTGAAATTCCGCGGAACCCAGCAAACTATCGCCGCCGATCTCATCCCCGAGATCCAACAGCGGCTTCGATTTATGCAGAACGTCGGCCTCGGCTATCTGGCGCTTGGACGATCGGCCAAAACATTGAGCGGTGGCGAATCGCAGCGAATCCGGCTTGCCGCCCAGTTAGGCTCGAATCTCCGCGGTGTGCTTTACGTTCTGGATGAGCCGACAATCGGTTTGCACCCGCGGGATAACGTTCGGCTCCTCGACACCCTGGCTGCCCTTAAGGATAAAGGAAATTCGCTGGTGGTGGTCGAGCATGACGACGAAACCATGCGACGTGCGGATCACATCATCGATCTCGGGCCGCGCGCCGGTATTCACGGAGGTGAAGTGGTCGCCACTGGCACCCTGCAACAGATCAAAAACGCGAGGCATTCGGAAACCGGACGCTGTCTGCAGAAACCGTTATGTCATCCGATCCGCGATTCACGTCGGAGTCTCCGAGATGTGGAGCAGTGGATCGAGATTCACGGCGCCACGGCCAATAATTTGAAGAACGTGGATGTTCGCTTCCCGATCGGTCGTTTGACCGTGATCACCGGGATCTCGGGCTCCGGCAAATCAACTTTGATGCACGAAGTGTTGTGGCCGGCCGTTCGCGATGAACTCGAAGAGAAAAAGCGCGGTGGTAATGGCGAACTGTTCAGGTTAATCGGCGGCGCCAGTGAAATCGAAGCGGTATACGAGGTGGATCAATCGCCAATCGGCAAAACTTCGCGGTCGACGCCGGGAACTTACGTCAAGGTGTTCGATGAGGTCCGCAACCTTTACGCGCAATTGCCGGTCTCGCGAATGCGCGGTTACTCTGGAAGTCGATTCTCATTCAATGCCGAAGGCGGGCGGTGCGAGACCTGCAAGGGCCAGGGCGTGATCAAGCTGGAGATGAACTTCCTGCCGAGCACCTACGTGCCTTGCGAAGATTGCGGCGGGAAGCGTTACAATCCGCAAACCCTCGAGGTTCTCTACAACGATAAATCCATCGGCGACGTCATGGACATGACCGTTGAAGAAGCTGCGACATTTTTCACTCACCATCCGAAGATTGCCCGGCCGCTATCGTTGTTAGTCGATACCGGTCTTGGATACCTGAAACTTGGACAGCCGAGCCCGACGCTCAGCGGAGGTGAAGCGCAGCGATTAAAGCTGGTCACGCAGCTCAAGCGCGGAGTTGGCCGCGCCCAGAACGAGCAGATTCGAAAGATGCGCAAACCCGGTTCAACTCTATATCTATTAGAGGAACCGACGATTGGCTTGCACATGGCCGATGTGGAATTGCTGCTCAACGTGCTTCATCGGCTTGTCGACGAAGGCAACACCGTCATCGTCATCGAGCACAATCTGAGCGTCATTGCCGAAGCCGATTACATCTTCGATATCGGACCGGAAGCAGGGGCGGACGGCGGCGAAATCGTTGCGGCGGGGACACCGGAAGAAGTGGCAGGCAATGCAAAGAGTCGAACCGCACCGTTTCTTCGGGAAGTTTTGAAGCCGGTGAAGCGTGTAAAAAAACTGACCTCCCGAGTTACAGCGACGGGTACCGCGGAAGCAATGCAGCCGGCATCCCATCCATTTGATTAGTTCGTAGCGTGCGGTGAACGCGCATGCACGATCGGTCGCTGGCCGATGTCTAAAATAGATCCTGACTACCGGACAATGCCACAGGTGTGCGGCTCACTTTTGTTCACGCCGCAGACCAAGGCCGCAAGTTTGTCATCCTGAGCGCAGTCGAAGGACCTCGCCCACCCGTGTGACGCGTCCCGCATTTGTGAGCTCCCTCGACTGCGCTCGGGATGACATAGCTACGCTTTGGATGCTGTGGAGCGACTGATTGATGAACAAGTTTTGAGGGTCTGCTGGCGGCTGAACTAACGCCGCTCCCAAGTCGCATTGCGATTTCCTCCGGCATCGAGCATGATCGGCTGGTGCTCGGGTATTACGTCCACCATTGGGATCCATTCATTTTCCATATCACCAGGACGATCGGGCCGCGCTGGTACGGAATGGCTTACGTGCTCGCGTTCCTCTCCGGTTTTCTTGTCCTCCGGCACCTATCGCGTCGCGGCTACGCCGACCTGCCTGTAAGCAGAGTCGCTGACTTCATCACCGGCTGCGCGCTTTGCGGCGTAATTATCGGCGGCCGGCTTGGCTACGTCCTGTTCTACAAACCGGAAATGCTTCGGCATCCAATCTCAATCCTTCAGGTGTGGGAAGGCGGGATGTCGAGCCATGGCGGGATAATGGGCTTATTTTTCTTCGGCCTTTATTACTCCTACCGCCACAACCTCTCGTGGATGAACCTGGGCGACAATCTGGTAGTCGCCGCGCCGATAGGCTTGTTCTTTGGGCGCTGCGCGAATTTCATAAACGGCGAGCTCTATGGCCGCGTGGCTCAACTGCCCTGGGCGATGCAGTTTCCCAAAGAACTGCTCGATCATAGTAATGAAGCGGACGCGGCGGTGGCAGCGATGCGGCCAATCGATCCGTCCTTGGTCGATGCGGATGCGATCATTGCCGCAGCCGGCCGGCCGGAGGTGCAAGAAGCTTTACGGCCCATCCTTTCGCCCCGCCATCCTTCGCAACTGTATGAGGCTTTTTTCGAAGGCATTGTCCTGTTCACCATTTTGTGGCTGGTCCGAACCCGATCGCGCCAGCCTAACGGCGTTCTAACGGGCCTGTTCTTTATCTGCTACGCTGTTTTCCGGATCATCGTGGAATACTTTCGGGAGCCGGACGCGTCGCTCATTGGCGGATTTACCAGGGGACAGTTCTTTTCGTTTTTCCTGATCGTGATCGGCGCTGCCTTCATCGTGGTTGCGAAAAAGCGGCCACGATTTCCGAAGCACCAGCCGGCCTAGACTGATGCGCGCCGTTTGATCGCGATAAACAGCCTGCGATCACTGCTCAGTTTCAGTAGCACTCTGCCCGAAACGGGTTATTACTTCTCTCGGTGAAGTCCGAATGGTCGCTCCAGATATTTTAGCGACGGGCGGTCTCGTTTTCGCGTTCAATCACGCCACCATTGCCGGCAAGCTCATTCTGTTGCTGCTGGCCATAGGCTCGATTTTCAGCTGGTCGGTCATGCTCACCAAACTGCGGGTGGTCCGCTTCGCCCGAACGCAAAACGCACGATTCCTAGCTGCTTTCCGTCAGGACCGCCAACCCTTGCGGTTGTTCGAGAAGAATGCGCGATTCACCGGCTCGCCCGTGTTCAACGTTTATCGCGCCGGATGCGAAGAGATGACTTTCCAGTTGTTAGGATCAGCCGAGGTAGACGAAACATTTCGGGCAAGGCTGGGCAACGCCGAGAAGATTTCTCCCGCCCAGATGGGCGCGGTTAACGCCGCAATGGAACGGGCCGTGGGCGAAACCGCGCTGGGCCTCGAATCCCAGATGATCCTACTCGCCACCGCAGTCAGCGGCTCGCCGTTCCTGGGTTTGTTAGGCACAGTTTGGGGCGTGATGGACGCTTTTACCGGGGTCGCTGAAGCGGGCTCGCCAAATCTGGTGGCCATGGCTCCGGGCGTTTCCGGCGCGCTGATCACTACCGTCACCGCCTTGTGCGTGGCGATTCCGGCGATGTTTGGCTACAATTTTCTGGTCACGAGCATTCGCGCCGTAGTTGTCGAGATGGACAACTTCGCCGCCGAATTGGCATCGGAATTCGAGCACAAATATGTCGATCATCAGGTGCGCGACGCGTCTTTCCGCCGCTAGTCAACAACTGGGATGAGACGTTATTCGCAACGGCAGGGGCTCACGTCGTTGAGTGAGATCAACATCACTCCGCTTCTCGATCTGGCCTTCGTCCTTCTGATCATCTTCATGATCACCACCCCGCTGCTGGAGAGCAGCTCCAACCTGATCATCCCGTCCAGCACCGCGGCGAATTCACCGATCGACTCGAATCGAGTCCAGACCGTTTCCATCGATCGCACCGACACCCTCAAATTGAACAACGAGCGCGTGACCGGCGAGGTGTTAACCCGGCGACTAGCCGAACTGCGTAGCCGTAATCCGGATCTGGCGGTCGTTATCCGGCCGGATCGGGAATTACCGGTGCAAAAATTGGTTTCCCTGATGGATTCGTTGCAACGAGCGGGTATCACCAAGCTCGGCATCGCAACAAAAACCGACAACCCATGACCTATGCCTAACAACGGGCAGTTTTGGCGCAACGCGGGTTTGATTTGCCTGGTTCACGTCATCGCCATCGTGGGGCTTGTCCGTTGGAGTGGCAGCGCATCCAAACCAAAGCCGACGGACATTGTCTGGATGGCCGGCGATGCAACCAAGGATCCCGGCGCCAGCAGTGGTTACGCGACGACAGCGGCACCATTATCATCGCCATCGCCGATGTCGAAAGAGGAAGCCGACCAGGATTCCAACAATCATGATGACGATGACTCGCTTTTGCTGGCGTCAGCCAAAAGTGAGATTCAGCTGCCGATAGCCACACCGACACCCACTCCGACGGCGACACCTGCACCGAAACCGGAAGCGGCGCCGGTGACAACTCCTCTGGTAAAAACGTCAGCCAAGCCAAGTCCGCGGCCGCCACGGAAACCTCGACCGAAACCAACGCCTCGTCCGACTCCAAAGCCGACTCCGAAACCACGGCCGCACAGCCTGTTCGCCAAAGCGTCGCCGCGACCTGCACCCAGCGTCGAACCGCCTCCAGATAGTGACGCGCAACATGAAATCGCAAAACCGGAGAAGGCGGACCCGGCAGCGGATCAGCCCGCCGTGGAAAAGAGCGCAGAAGACACACCGGCTAACGGGGCCGATGCGGGCAATCAATCGGGCGGTGTAAGCGGCGGCACCGGACACGGCAGAGGCGCGAACCACAGCTCTGAATTCGCCTCCTACGGTCGCATGTTGCATGACCGGTTCTACAGTGAATGGAGTCAGCCCACTACCTCGGTGGCGTCGACTGCGAAAATGTCCACTATGGTGCGAGTAAGGATCGAGAAGGACGGCCGGGTATCACGGTTCGAAATCGTGAGGCCTTCGGGAAATGTGCTGGTCGACGAGTCGGTCGAAGACATGGGCAAACACGTCACCCAGGTTGATCCGCCACCGGCCTCTCTGCGCTCTGGCGGGCACTACGACCTGAAAATCAATTTCGAGCTGAACTCGGACTAGCGATCAGATCCGTATTGTTAGGCAACGTTCAAGACGGCGTCTGACCCAGCCGCCCGACAATTTCGATTCTCCTCTTTCGTTGTAGCGGCAGTCTCCGACCGTCGCATTACTCAGTTCCATCGGCGAGATCACCCCGCCGGAAGCAATGTGGCTCTGCCGAACTGCCTAACGAACTGTTCTGATACCGGTGGCCCGATCGACCATCACAGCAGGGCCAAGGATTTCCCCTCGCGGCCAGTCACCTGGTCCGTCGTGCATTGCCGCGGCGCTTTGTCGGGCCGCCACCGGACAATCTTTGTGCCGTGACGAAACCGGCCGCCGGTGAAGTGGTCATATGTCACTTCGACAACGATTTTCGGATCGACGGGCTCCCATTCGCCACTCCGCTCTGTGCTCCACCGACTCGGACCTCCCGGTGCGGAGCCAGTGAATCCAGGCGGTTTTTTCAGGGCCCCAAATTTCTTGGTTAACGCGGGGCGATCGCTCGCCTTAAACGCGGAAGTGAAGCCGACATGATGAAGCAAACCATCATCGTCATAAAGTCCCAGTAACAACGAACCAAGAACGCGGCCGCTGGTCGCGTACCGAAATCCACCCACCACACAATCTGCGGTCCGAATATTCTTCACCTTTACCATTGCTGTCCGCTCCCCGGCGGCGTACGCCGCATCGACCTGCTTGGCCATCACGCCGTCCAAATCTCCGCCGGCGCGATCAAACCACTTCTTGGCGGTCGCCAAATCGCTGCTGGCAGGCGAGAGACGCACGGCGGATTTCCTTTTGAGGTTTGTCTTGGCAAACGTCTCCAATGCTTTGCGCCGCTCCTGCAGCGGATCCTGCAATAGCGAAGCGTTTTGCTGGGCGAGCAGATCGAACACGATGAATAGCGCCGGATGCGCAGCGGCGAGTTTGTTAACCCGGCTGGCCGCTGGATGGAGACGCAGCTGCAATTCGTCGAACACGAGGTGGCCGTTCACCGGGATTGCCAGTTCGCCGTCCAAAACAAACCGGCGCGCAGGCACTTTACGAATTGCCTCAACCATGTCGGGAAAGTAACGGGCCAAAGGTTGGCCAGCTTTCGACTGTAAATAAACGTCAGCTCCATCACGGAAAGCGATGCAGCGAAAGCCGTCCCACTTCGGTTCGTACTGCCATTCGTCTCCAACCGGCAGCTCGTCGACGGAACGAGCTTCCATCGGCGCGAGTGGCGGCTTGATCGGCAGGTTCATGGGGTAACGGCTGGGCTTAATAGAACGGAGAGGCGAGCTCCTGCGCGCCCGGTCCTATCGGACGGACAGATTGCCCGCGGGCTCGCAGGAACTCGCCCCTCCCTCGGCTGGTTTTTGCCTTTTCCTGAACGGTGCGGCATCAGATGGGTGAGTTCTTTGCATATCTACGCGGCTCGAGCTTCGGTGGCCGTTTGCCGTGCAGAATGGCGCCCGCGATTGAGATATAAGGCAGCTCCCGGCCGTCGGCCGCACATCGCAGGAGTAACCCGCCACGACTCATATCTCCGCGGCCAACAAAATCTCCCGGGAATCGCAACTGGTCGCCAAGGTGCGCGAGCAAAACTTCGACATATTTTTTGCTAGCGACGCTCCCGAGTAGAATGACTTCGCATTTCGGCGATAAACTTTTCGCCAGTCGCCGGGTATGCCGTTCCAGAGGCCTTCGATATCGGGGATTTGTGAGCTCGACATCAACTTCGGCGAACTCGCGGAGATCAGCGAGGCCGATCCGGGTTGTTGCATCAACCAAACCGCGGGTTGGCGTAATCACCAGCACGCCGGAGGACCCATTTCTTGCCCGAGCGAAGGTCGCGGCGTAGGCAATTTTTCCCCGGAAATATAGTCCGCTCAGAAACGTGAACACCTCTGCGATTGTCGCTCCAGTTTCGCTGCGGAGCTGTCGAGCAAGTGGGAATTGAGCGCGCTCATTCATGATCATACGGGCGCGCTCACCGCCGGCATAGGCGGGCGAGAGGAGAAAGATTCGTTGCGACCGCTGGCGGGCCATCGATCAATGTCCCGCCGTCAGACACGGCTGCAACTACACGCTGCAAAGGAGGGAATACAGCGCTGAATTTCTCTTCCGATTGTGAGCGACTCACACGAAAGTCATCGCATGACGGAACCGTCGAGCGCAGGAAGCATCGCTGGCCCCGATTTCGTTGGTATTGGCGCGCAAAAGGCGGGCACCGGCTGGCTGTATGACCAACTGCGGGATCACCCCGATTTTTGGATGCCGCCAATGAAAGAGCTTCATTATTTTGATCGGCTCGCCGCGCCTAACCAGGCCGGGACGCAGCGTTCACTTCCGCTTGCCCGTCAGGAGAAGGACCGAATCCGCATTGCTGATTCGCGTGCCAGAAGCCCTGAGGACAAAGAGTTCCTAACGAAATTCGAGGAACTCGCCCACAAAACGTCACTCGATCTCGATGGTTACGCCGCGTTATTCGCGCTGAGACGAGGCCGGATCACGGGCGACATCACGCCCGGTTATTCGACATTGCCGGCTTCGATCATCGAACAGCTCGTCCGGTATTTTCCCAGAACGAAGTTCATCTTTATCGCCCGCGATCCCGTAGAACGGGCCTGGTCACAGCTCTCAATGTACGTCCGGCGCGGGCTGATCGATCAATTCGACGGCAGCGACGTTGACGTGCTTACGAAACATTTGGACCGTCCCGAAATTCGGGAACGTTCATTTGCGACCGCAATTGTTCGGCGCTGGCGCGAGTTCGTTAGGGCGGATCACTTTGGACTTTTCTTTTTTGATGACCTGAAACGCGATCCGATCGACTTCCGGTCGAGAATTATCGCCTACCTCGGTGGTGATCCCGGCAAATCGAGCGGGCAATTGCCGGCGGATCACAACGCCAAGGCTGAAAAACCAAAGCTCACTTTAACCGACCCGGCGCGGAAACGTTTGGCCCAATATTTCAGGGCGGAGCTTCAGTCTTCGGCGGCCGAACTCGGTGGCGCCGCGACCGATTGGCCGGAGCGTTATGGATTCTAGCGTCGCGCTCGCAGGCTCATCCGGTTAGGCGAGCTTCGGCCAGGTCGAGATCCCGCTGGATGTGGCGCAATGCGTCGTCGTTGATTACGTGCTCGTTGCGCAAACGGATAATCGTGCGGCGCTCTTCGTTCAGTGCTTCCTGTTGTAATAACTGAAATTGCGGCGTTGCCACCTGGCCCGTGCAATCGTCAGGGTTGTCAGCGCACAACTGCAGCTGCTGAAGCCGTTCGTCGTATTCCGCCCGCAAGCGTTCCACCGCATCCGGCGGGAATTTTCCCGATTGATTGAGTTCCTCGAGCGCTCTGAGGGCCGCCTTGTTCGCTTCGAACCGGGCCGATCGCTCTTCCTCATCCGTAGTTCGATCACGAGGAATATTTAGTTTGCGAATAATGATCGGCAGCGTCAGTCCCTGAAAAACCAAGGTCGTTAGGATGACACAAAACGTAAAGAACAGAATATAATTGCGCGCCGGAAACGGTCGACCATCCGGCAGGGCGAACGGAAGCGCGAAGGCTGCCGCTAGCGAAATGACGCCCCGCATGCCGGCCCACGCGATCACCACCACGTTCCGCCAGCCGGGATACGGATCCCGTTGTCGAATCGTTTTGAACAGGAACCGAGGTATGTAGGTAGCGGGGAACACCCAGGCGATACGCACTAGAACAACCGCTGCGCTGATCATGAGCGCGTTCAAACATGCCCTGGTCAGCGAAATCCCATTCAGGCCATGGAGAATTCCGCGCAGTTGCAGACCGATGGTGATGAAAACGAAACCATTCAGGAGAAAAGCCATCATCTCCCAGAACGCCGAAGCCTGGAGCCGCGTTCGCGCGCCGACCATCAACGGTGAATGCCAGCCGAGAAAAATGCCGGCCGCAACGGTGGCCAGCACACCGGAAACGTGCAGATACTCGGCTGGAAGATAAGCCAGAAATGGCGTGAGAAGGGAGATCGTTATCTGGATCGGCGGATCGTCGAGGTGGCGTTGCACTGACCGCATGATGAATCCGACCAGAAGCCCGAAAACGACCCCGCCGGCAGCTACCCACACAAACTGAGCGGCCGCTGCCGTTCCGGAAAAGTTTCCGGTAATCAATGCCGCAACCGCGAACTGAAGCGCAACCAACGCCGTGGCATCATTAACCAGGCTTTCTCCTTCGAGGATAACTTCGATGCGATGCGGAACTCCGAGCCGCCGTATCACGGTTGCCGCGGCAACGGCGTCGGGGGGCGAAACGATTGCCCCTAACGCGAAAGCCGCAGCCCATGGCAGGCCTGGCACCATCGAACGGGCGACCAGGGCGACGACAACTATCGTGAATAACACCAGCCCTATCGCCAGCAAAAGGATGGCTCGAAGATTCCGCCGAAAATCGCGCCATGAAGTAAACAGCGCGGCCGGGTAAATGAGAGCCGGCAGAAAAAAGTAGAAGACCACGTCCGGCTGGAGTCGCATCTCAGGCAGCCGCGGGATAAAACTTAATGCCAAGCCGCCGAGGACAAGCAGGACCGGGTAGGGAATGGCGACGCGTCGCGCCACCAACACGAGCACAGCGACGAGCGTGAATAGAAGAACGACGATCTCCGCCTGTTGCATGGGGTCAGGTATTTGGGACAGGTAACTGCGTTCGGTCGAGCCATATACCGGCTCGCCCTACTCCGGTTTCCATCTGTAAACGCGCAGGCGGAAACCGGCAACATCACGGCATTCCCGCGAACTGCTCTCACCCGTTCCGCGCATTCAATCGCGAGCGTCCGGCCGGCCGCCTCTTGCCAAGGCCGACCCCTTATACCACGCTAGGGTGCGTCGGCGCAGAGAGTGAAGGCCATGAGTCATGGTCTTCACTCGCGGTGCGGACGCTAAACGACCAATGAGAATTCTTGTCGTCGGCAGCGGAGGGCGCGAACACGCACTGGCATGGAAGCTGAAGCAATCGCCTGAGGTAGAACAGATCTTCTGCGCCCCGGGCAACGCCGGTACCGCTTCGTTAGGCGAGAATGTAGCAATTCCAGTTGGAGATCTGACTGGATTGGCCCGGTTCGCCAAACAAAACCGGATCGGCTTAACCGTTGTCGGCCCGGACGCTCCGCTGGCGGAGGGAATTGCCGATCTGTTTCAGAGCCAGAGCCTGCGGATTTTTGGGCCAACGAAATCGGCGGCGCGAATCGAATCTTCCAAGATTTTTGCGAAAACGCTGATGCGGAATGCCGGTATTCCAACCGCTGCGGCAGAAGTTTTCACCTCCAGCGAAGAGGCTCTGCGCCATTGTGAAACTGTCAGTTACCCGGTCGTGATCAAAGCGGACGGTCTCGCTTTGGGTAAGGGAGTTGTGATCGCTGCCGATCGCGCGCTGGCAAGGTCGACGGTGGATGCGATGATGAATCGCGCTCGTTTTGGCGACGCCGGGCGCAGGGTGGTGATCGAGCAATTTCTGCGCGGGAGTGAATGCTCGCTGCACGTGTTATTCGACGGCTCGAGTTACCAATTGCTCGGCACAGCTCGCGACCACAAGCGAGCGTTCGATGGAGACGAGGGACCGAATACCGGCGGGATGGGTGCGGTTAGTCCGGCCAGTAGCTGGAGCGAACGCCTCGAGCAACGTTTCGATCAGGAGATCATGCAACCGCTGATGGCCGCGTTGCAGGAAGAAAAGGTCGAGTTTCACGGCCTTCTCTTTCCCGGTTTGATGCTGACGCTGGAAGGACCGCGCGTGCTGGAGTTCAACTGCCGATTCGGCGATCCAGAAACCCAGGCAATCCTACCGCGGTTAAAATCCGACCTGCTTCCTCTGCTTCACGCCACGATCGACGGAACGATCAAAACTCAGCAGATCATCTGGGATGAACGGCCGGCCGTAACCGTCGTGCTGGCGTCGGGTGGTTACCCCGACAAATACGAGACCGGCAAGCCTATCACCGGGTTAGCCGACGCCGGAGCGATCGAAGACGTTCAGCTGTTTCATGCGGGAACCCGTCAGACCGGCAGTGTCATCGCAACATCCGGAGGCCGGGTCCTGGCGGTGACGGCGTTGGGCGATACCATGGAAGCAGCGCGGGCGCGTGCTTACCAGGCCGTCTCGTGCATTGAGTTCGAGGGTTGTTATTATCGCCGCGATATTGCCCTAACCAGCACGATACCCTAACGTCCATCGGAAATCCTATGTTGCGGAATCTCTTAGCGGCGATCGCCATGGCCGGATTACCTGCGATTGCAGTCATCGCCCAAACACCACCGGCGGTAGCCCCTACCACGAATACCAGTCCCGGGCCGACTGCGGTGAAGCCCAGTGTTGCTACCCCGACGCCCTCGCCAGTGGCAACTCCAACACCGGCACCTAGTCGCGAAGAACTTCTCAATTCACTCACTGCGGCGGATCTTCAGGCGGCGCTTGGACTCGTCCGGAAGAATTTTACGAATCCGGACCTGGTTGATGAAGCGGAACTGAATCGGGCAACGCTCCAGGGATTGCTGGTTAGGCTGAACAAAGGGTTGCTCCTGTTGCCGGGTAAAACACCTGCTGCGCCGGACGCGACCGCTCCGTTGTATGCAGAAATTTTGGAAGGCCACGTCGGTTATGTCCGTCCAGGCGCCCTCAACGCAGCCAACGTCCAGGCGTTCGACAAACGATTGGCTGATTTTGCAGCGAAAAAGGTCACTGCGCTGCTGCTGGATTTGCGGGCCAGTGATTCAGGGGATTTCGGCGCGGCTGCGGAGTTTGCCAAACGCCTGGTGCCCAAAGGCAAAACTCTGTTCTCGCTGAGAAAGCAGGATAAGCAGGAGCAAACCTTCGCCTCGGACCGCGAGCCGGCGTACAACGGCTTGGTTGTCGCTTTGATTGACGGGGACGTTGGCGGCCCGGCTGAAGCTTTGGCCGTGGCGCTGCGCACGCACGACAATACACTGCTCATCGGTCAGCCGACCGCCGGCGGAGGCGTTGAATATTCCGACCTGCCGTTGCCGAGCGGCAAATTGTTACGGGTAGCGGTCGCGCAATGTATCGCGGCGGATGGGCGCCGGTTGTACCCCACTGGAGTTAACCCTGATTTGCCAGTTGAGATGTCACCAATGGATAAGCGGCAAATTTTCCGCTTAAGCATCTCCAAAGGCATTGCGCCATTCACTCGTGAATCCGAACGCCCGCACTTGAACGAAGCCGCGCTTATTGCCGGGACAAATCCGGAACTGGAGACAGCAGAACAACGCCGGGCCCGCCTGCAATCGAATGGATTGGTGGATCCAGTATTGCAGCGCGGGCTTGATTTGATCACGTCCTTGGAAGTTTTCCGGAAGCGTTAGAATGAATCCGCTTGAAGAACGTATCGGTTATAAATTTCGCAATCCGCTTCTGCTGGCAGAGGCGCTGACCCACCCCAGCGTCGGCCATGAAACGCAGCGGCACCATTTCAATAATCAGCGGCTGGAGTTCCTCGGTGACGCCATCCTGCAACTGGTGATCACCGAATATCTTTACCAGCACTTTAGCGCTGAGGCAGAAGGACAGCTCACCAAATTGCGGTCCCGGCTGGTATCGCGCGACAGTCTGCGTATCCGGGCGGCTGCGCTCGATCTGGGCGAGTTTTTGATGATTGGGCGAGGGGAAGAAGCAAGCGGCGGAAGAAAGCGCGCGTCGACATTAGCTGACGCCTACGAAGCTTTAATCGGCGCCGTTTACCTGGACAGCGATCTGGAAACAGCCCGCAAGTTCATTCTCACTCAGTCGAAACCGGACCTCGAAGACATTGCCGAAGAGCCGGTCGACATTAATCCGAAAGGCAATCTTCAGGAATTGTTACAAAGCATATCTCCGTCCAGTCCCGCTTACGAGCTGATTTCGGAGAGCGGTCCCGAGCACAACAAGACATTCGTCGTGAAATGCTTATGGGAAGAGATGGTCCTGGGCGAGGGGAGCGGCCGAAGTAAAAAGCAGGCGGAAACAGTTGCCGCGGCCGATGCCCTCAAGCGCAAGGCCTGGGAGAAAAAAGCGAAGGAGTAGAACTCATTGTCGCACGGGCATCTTGCCCGTGATCTCGTTAGAACATCGGCTGGAAGCCGGTGCCACTTCGTCACATGAACGTTTGGCAGCTCCCTTCCGAAATCGCAAAACAATATTGGGACGAGACGAGCTCGTCTCTCCGTTAGGGCGTGTCGGTTTGCGCGAAATGATTCAGCGCGTCCAGGTGCTGCCCATCTTTCGCTTGCCACCTAAAATGTTGCGCGATTGCCCCCGTCACAAACTTCTTGGCCCGGCCAATCGCATCCTCGAGTCGCAGCCCAACGGCCAACCCGGCGGTGATTGCAGCGGAGTAGGTGCAACCGGTGCCATGAGTCGTTACGTCGCGAACAAACGGCTCCTGAAAATCGATCACGTTATCTTCA
>JBJMXE010000054.1:0-7032 GCA_045809745.1 Chthoniobacterales bacterium
ATGTCTTAAAGTTGAGACGAATTGCGTCGGCGAATCCCAGTGCGACAGACCCGGTGACGTCCGTTCCGATGAAATTTCCCTGGATCCGATTACCGGTGCTGACGGTGACGCCGGTGGCTGAGCCGATCGTGATGCCAGTGTTGCCCTTCCCAGCAATGATGTTGCGAGCTGCCACGGTGGTGCCGCCAACCAGGTTACCACTCGACTCGATATCGACACCCGTGCCACCGACAGTTAAAGCCGTCGTGCCCGTCGCGTTCGTCCCGATAAAGTTGCCCTGGATCATGTTGTTCGTGCCACTCTTGACGACAACATCAATAGCATTGGCGGAGATCACGTTGCGCGCGGCCGGCGAAATTCCACCAATGAGATTGGACGAAGGATTCCCGCCAAATTGGATGGCCACCCCGTTGGTATTGCCGTGAGGGACGAGCCCGCTCGCGTCGGTGCCAATGAAACAGCCATCGATTACATTGTTAGCACTATTGTTGATCAGGATGGCGGCACTAAAACCCCGATCGATTGCCAGGCCGCGAATCGTGCTGCCACTCCCTCCAGTGTCGATCACTAAGCCATTGGCATTGTTAGTCAGGATTGCGCCGCTGAGCTCGATCAAGATCTTCGCGTTATCGCCTGCGACCAGGGTATTGGAACTGGAGGTCGGTTGCGTGTAGCCGTCAATCACCACGGGAGTAGCAATCAAAGGCAACTGTCCCGCCGCTGACGTCGGCGTAATCGTGCAGACATGCGTCGTCGGATCACAGTTAGGATCGGCGGCGGGAATATTAAAGCTGATCGCGTCAAGAGCGCCGGTGGCGTTGGCGGCATTGATCGCCTCGCGCAAGGTACATTCAGTCGCATCGCAGACGCCGGTGCCGGGATCTGCGGTTGAGTTGACGACGAAGGTAGCTACTGGGGTAGCGGTAGGCGTGGCCGTCGGTGTTGCGGTCGCGGTTGCAGTAGCAGTAGGTGTCGGAGATGGCGCAGCAGTTACTGCTACCGTGAACATGCGCGCGAAGGTATTCACTCCGCTATTAGCAGTACCGCCGTTGTCCATGACGGTGACCATGACGTGGGCAGTGCCGGATTGACCGGCGACCGGCGTATAGCTCAACGACCCAGTCGCATTCGGGCTTGTGTAACTCACCGTCGGATTCGGAATTAGCCCCGTGTTATCCGACGTGGCGCTGACCGTGATCGGCGTCTGGCCGGATTCGTTCGCGGGACCTGTGCTGATTCCCGACAGGTTCACCGTTTGGTGTCCAGAGCTCTGCGGAATCGCTGCCGGATCTGAAATAACGTTGAGGGTCCTCGGGTTCTTCTTCGTGGCGAGGGCCGTGTTATCGTCCATCGTGGCGGTAATAGCTGGCGCCGCGACAGCCGCGCGGGAAATAAGGAAAACCACGAACCCGAGTAGAAGCGTCGAGGCGTGACTACGAAAGTCGTGGAGGAGTGGGTATGGTTTCAAGAGCGGGCTCTAGAGCAGAGGTCAGGCTCGTGTCGCCGTTTTTAAAGAAAACGCGGAGTCGTGTAAAGACCTAACGGCCAAATTTTGAAACATTTCGGTGACAGCAATTGGAATCATAGAAGGTGCGATTTGCCGACGGTCGCAGACCGGCGCTCCAGCTGAAAATTGCGGAGGATTTAGCCGCGGATGACGCGGATCTCGCGGATGGGGAACGGGACGCCGCGCAATCCGCGGTTCAATCGAGCGATCAGTGAGTTGAGAATCGACGGCGCTTTTGTTATGGTTCCTTCGTGCCGAAAGAGGATCAGATCTTGACCGAAGGAACCGTCACCCAGGTCTTGCCCGGAACGATGTTTCGGGTCGAATTGCCAGGGAAACGCAACGTCCTCGCCCATATCTCGGGCAAGATGCGGAAGCACTTTATCCGGATCGTCCCGGGCGACAAAGTGGAGGTAGAGCTCTCGCCCTACGATCTGACCAAGGCGCGGATTATCTTCCGCGAAAAATAACGGGAAGTGACGAGTGACATGTGACGTGTGACGTGTGACGTGTGACGTGTGACATGTTGATCGATCTGTAAGCTCGTCACTGGTCACTTTCTGTAAACGCGTAAGCGCACTTAAATCGCCAGTTTCGTTTCAGTTGAAGAAGGATTATCATTCAATGCAGCGCCCGGTGAAAAAAACGCGGGGAACGCGAACGCGAACGACAAGACCGAAAAAGAATCGACAAGGAACTATCATGGCTGAAGAAAACAAAACTACGACCCAGGGCGACAGCGGGACTATCCCGGCGGCGGCCCAGAACAAATTCGAAAGCAGCAAGACCCACGTGCGCAAGGCGGCGGATGACCTGAAGTCCGCGGCCGGCGTTATGGCCGGAGACCTGAAATCGGCTGCCGGCGCGATGGCCGAAGAGTATCGCGGCAAGGCCGAGCAGGTTTGGGAAGACGCGCGAGACCGCGCCCGGACTTTGCAGGACGATGGCGAACAGTACGTCCGGGAAAATCCGACCAAGGCTGTCTTCACGGCGCTCGGCATCGGCTTCGTTCTCGGGTTGATCTTCCGACGCTAGAGATCGGGCCGCATGGCTGGCGAAACGATGCGGTTCCGCAACCCCGCGGGACACGCCGGCTTACTCCATAACCTGGTCGCGCTGCTCAACAGCCTGGTCGGGTTTTTGGAAAGCCGGATTGCGCTCTTCGCCAAGGAATCGAAGACGGCGCTGGTCCATGTGATCATCCTCGTCGGCTGCCTGGCGGCAGCGGCGATCCTGGGCCTGTTCGGTTATGTTTTCCTGGTGGCATCGGCTGTCTTCGGGCTCGCCCATGCCCTCCAGGTCTCGTGGGTGAAGATATCGTTGGGTGCCGCCCTGCTTCACTTCATTCTCGCGTTTGTCTGCGTGATGATCCCGAAAGGCCGGATGCACAAATCGATGTTTGAAATGACGACTTCGGAATTGAAGAAGGATCGCGAATGGCTCAAAAACCAAGACCGGAAAAGTCACTCCACGAACTGAGGCAGGAAGCGGCTCACTCACGGGACCGGCTGGGACGCGACCTGAGCGGGTTGCGTTATGAGCTCGATTTCCCGCTAAAATTTAAGAAGTCGTTTCAACGACAGACCGTGCTGTGGATCGGCGCGGCGATTGTGGTCGGGGTGATGTTTGCAGTCATGCCGGCTCGAGAGAAAAAGGTGAAGCTAAAGGCCGGCGGCAAAGCGAAGGGCCGTGGCGAAGAGCAGAAGGAAGGAATTCTCGGGGCGGGCCTGGCGTTGGGCGCGCTGAAATTGGTGGCGACAATGCTGAGGCCGACGATTACGGCGTTCGTGACGAAAAAGATGAGCGGTTACGCGGCGGGCGCTTCCGGGCGGGGACGTTGAGCCGGTCGGTCGGTTGAACCGCGCTTTTCAGCGCCAACGGAACGACAACGCCAAATACCTGGGGGCGTGCCCAACGCCTAACGATGACCGCCGCGCCCGTTGGCGCTAAAAGACGGTTTTCAAACCACCCCCCGCTGGCCACTGCAGGCGGCGTTTCAATTTGAAGCATGGGGCAATCCCCCAGGCTAATCATTCGCTCCCGAAAGCGCTGAAAGCACGATTCAATTTCGCCTTGGTCAGCACGGATCGAGCAAGAGCAAGAGCAAGAGCATGAAGAGCCAGTTGTGGTGATCGGAGTGCTTTTAGGTTTTACGGCGGAGGCGGCGGCGCGTAATGATCGGTGATCGCGCGATGACCGCACAATCCAGGCAAACGTCCGGCGCGAATGGTCATCGAAGCCTTGGCCACATCGATGAATACCTGGCGGTCGGCCAGGAAGGCGGTGCATCGGATATTCATCTTGGCGTCAATGCGCCACCGGTCTGGCGATTGCACGGCATTCTCCAGCCGATCTGGCCTGACGCGCGAAAGTTGACTGGCGATGAAACCGCCGCGCTCGCGGAAGGGTTCCTGACCAACGCGCAAAAAATCCAGCTCAACGAGCGCGGCGACGCCGATTTCGCCTACGCGAACGCGTCCGGCCGATTCCGGACCAGCGTGGTGCGGCAACGGCTCGGGGTCGATCTGGTTTTCCGGATCATCAATACGCGGGTGCGGACGATGGACGAGCTCGGACTACCCGAGAGCTTGAAGCTCCTGACCCGTTATCATAACGGGCTGATCCTGGTGACCGGCTCGGTGGGCAGCGGAAAATCGACGACGCTGGCGGCGCTCGTGGAGCAGGTCAACATCGAGCGGCGCGAACATATCATCACTCTCGAGGACCCGATCGAATACATCTTTGAGCCGAAAGGCTGTCACATAACGCAGCGCGAGGTTCACACTCATACTCGTTCGTTCAGCGCGGCGTTGCGCGGCGCGCTTCGGGAAGACCCGGACGTGATCATGGTGGGCGAAATGCGCGACCTCGAGACGATCTCGCTCGCGATTACCGCGGCTGAGACAGGGCATCTCGTCCTTGGAACGCTGCACACCGGAAACGCATCGCGCACACTCGACCGCCTCCTCGATGTTTTCCCAGTCGATCAGCAGGAGCAGATCCGAATCATGGTCGGCGAATCGCTTCGCGGCATCATCAGCCAGCAACTTATTCCGCGGGCCGACGGCACCGGCCGCGTGCTCGCTCTCGAAACACTGACGAACACGCCAGCCGTGGCGAACATCATTCGCGAGGCGAAAACTTTCATGCTCCCCGGCGTTATCCAGACAGGGAAGAAACAGGGAATGCAGCTGATGGACGATGCGATCGCCGCGCTTCTCGAGCGCGGACTCATCTCCCCGGAGGAAGCCGACCGGCGGCTGGAACAGAAGGGTAACCGCGGATTACTTCGATGACGCGGATGGGGAAGATGGTTCATGAAGCGCTCAGTGGAAAAATCATTGGTGTGGCGATGGAGGTTTTGAACGAGCTGAAACCAAGCTTGGATGAAGCCCTTTACGAGCGGGCCATGGTGATCGAACTGCGTGGGCAGGGTCACGAGGTCTCGGTGCAGCAATCGTTTCCCGTCTTCTATCGCGCAGAGCTGATCGGGACGCTCGTTCCAGATTTGATCGTGGATCATTCAATTATCGTCGATCCCAAGGTCGTCACCGCTTTCAACGACAGCCACATTGCGCAAATGCTCGGCTACCTAAATATCACCGGACTCGAGCTCGCATTGCTTCTCAACTTCAAAAAAGCGCGGCTGGACTGGAAGCGTGTCGTTCGTCAAAACCCCGATCATGATCAGCCCGACCTTCAAGCCTGATTCCCCATCCGTGTCATCCGCGTAATCCGCGGTTAAAAAATGGCTTATATTGATCAATTCCTTTCGGTGATTGTGCAGCAAGGCGCCTCCGACTTGCACATCGGCGAGGGGCAGCCGCCGAAGATGCGGCGGCATGGGGACGTGATGCCGATCCGGGACGAGCCGGTGACGCGCGATGAGGCGGCCGGAATGTTGAGCGAGATCGCGGGCGCGCAAAGCTGGCAGATCTTCGAGGAACGCGGCGATCTCGATTTCGCCTACGAGATGGATGGGAAGTCGCGCTTCCGCTGCAACTTCCTCAAGCAAACGAACGGTTATGGCGCCGTCTTCCGGTTGATCCCGACGAAGATTGCCACGCTCGAAGAGCTGGGGGTCCCCTCCATTGTGAAACAATTTGGCCATTTGCGCGGAGGACTCGTCCTGGTTACCGGCCCGACGGGATCTGGCAAATCGACGACGTTGGCGGCCTTGATCGATTACATAAACGACAATTTCTCACGGCACATCGTGACGGTCGAAGAGCCGATCGAGTTCGTCCACACCAACAAGCGAAGCATCATCACCCAGCGCGAAGTGCCGGTGGATTGCGCATCGTTTCCGGACGGGCTCAAGGCGGCGCTCCGTGAAGATGTCGATATCGTCCTGGTCGGCGAGATGCGGGACTTGGAGACGATCTCACTCGCCCTGACGGCCGCGGAAACCGGGCTTCTGGTGTTCGGGACCCTGCACACGAACAATGCCCGGAAAACAATCGACCGGATGGTCGATGCTTTTCCCGCGAACAAACAACCGCAAGTTCGCACGATGCTGGCGAACTCGCTCCGCGGCGTCCTCGCCCAATTGCTCCTGAAAAAGGCTGATGGCTCGGGTCGGGTTGCGGTGAACGAAATCCTGATCGCCAGTCCGGCTGTCTCGGCAATTATCCGCGAGGGCGCGACCCAAAAATTGCAGGACGTGATCGTCGCCGGGAAAGGGCAGGGGATGCAGTTTATGGACGACGCCATTCATGCCATGCTCCAGACCGGCTCTGTTTCGCCTCACGAAGCCTTCATGAAGGCGATCGATAAGAATCGCTTCAAGCAATTCCTTCCGCCGGACGAAGAAGCCCTCGGCAACTCCGCCGGAGCGGCGCCCGACGACGTAAAACGCGCACCGGGCGATTTCGTGAAGGCAAGAGACCGGCGGCGGTTTTAGCCTTGGAAACAGAAAAGGCAGGCCGAAGCCTGCCTTTCGTGCGCATCACTCGACGCGAAGAAAATCAATCAATTATACGGCGACCAGAAATTGTTATCGGTCACGTCGGAGAGCGCCGACTTGCTGCTGGCGGGGACGCTCGGAAGGCTGTCGACTGTCTGAGCGCCGTAGGTATTCCCAAGAATGTCGTTGCCGGTCAGGTATAGCACGGTGTCCTTCTTCAGGTAATTGGTCCAGTCGGTTATCGCGACGGGATCGCCGCTCTTCTTGCTGGTTTCGATGGCGTATTGATCAACAGCAGAGTCGATCAGGCGCAGATCATTGATAATGCGGCTGGCCTGCGAGCGTTTCCGGGCGCGGAGGAATCCAGGCACGGCGATAGCGGCCAGCAAAGCAATGATGGCAACGACAATCATGATTTCGACCAAGGTGAAGCCGGACCGACGTGAGCTGAGATGGATTTTCATGAGCACAGAATTGAGCAACCGCTATGCCAATATATCGTCAGGCGATAGGTTTTATACGGATGCTGCCTAATCCGACTTTTCTGCTGGGCACAAAGATTACGTTGCGGTAATGATGCGGGGTGAAATCCGTGCTGGACCCCGAGGATTACAACGCC
>JBJMXE010000055.1:0-44173 GCA_045809745.1 Chthoniobacterales bacterium
GATTCACCATACCAAAGAACAGCTGAGGGACACTCCGTATTCGGCGGCGCCCATCGTTGCGGTGTCGGCACGGACCGGTCACGGAATGGGCCAGTTGAAAAGAACACTCGGTTCTCTTCTCAGCAATGCGCAGCCCCAGCCCAATATTCAAAAACCCCGGCTCTTTATTGACCGCGCGTTCAGCCTGCCCGGAATCGGCCCGGTGGTAACGGGAACGCTTTGTGGCGGTAATGTTTCGCCCAATCAGACGGTTTTTGTTCAACCGCAGGGGTTTGCCACCCGGGTCCGTTCCGTCCAGACGCATCGCGCCAATGTTACAGTCGCGCAGCCGGGAATGCGGGTTGGCGTAAATCTGGCAGATATACCAAAGACCGTCACCACTGCGGGCATGCTTCGCGGCGCCGTACTCAGCACCCAAGAGGACGACACTTCGAGGACGGTGGACGTCGTCATTGAGAGATCCGGCCGGTTGCTGCCATCGGAATCGGCTTCACGTCCAATTAAATCAGGGGCGCCTGTGCATCTCCACCATGGGACCAGGCGCATACCGGCGGCGTTGATTCTCGCTGGACCCGACGAATTACGAACTGGTCAGACAGGAATCGCCGAACTGCGCCTCACCGAACCGATTGTTGCTGCCCTGGGGGACCGGTTCGTTATTCGAGATCGGTCGGAACAACACACTCTCGGTGGTGGAGTAATCCTGGACCCGAAAGCCGATCCGAAACGGTTTCGGCACGAAGATCAGCAAAAATTCCTGGTCGCACGTGCTGCTGACCCTAACGATGTCAAAGCCTGTGTAGCGTCTGAGTTGGTTAGATCGAATTCGCGGGGCAGTTCCGATTTACTGCGCAATTCGAACTTTAGCGCAGAGCAAGTTGATGCAGCTGTGGCTGATCTGGCTGCTGCGGGACGGCTGGTTAGGCGCGGTGCGATCGTTGCCGACGCCGGGGCGTGGAAGGGCTTGTGCAATCGAGCAGCCGAACTCATCGACCGCACACACAAAGTTCATCCACAAGAGAAAGGCCTGGAACTCACCAGTTTGAGATCCGAATTCCCAAATCTTGACTCAGCCGCAACGGAGGCGCTGATCCAGGACCTCTGCACATCCGGCTTTGTGCGACGCGATTCCGCCATAGCACGCGCGTCTCATCGAACAGCCCTCCCGCTCGAAATGCAGCCGGTAGCGAAGAAAATCATGGCTCTGCTCGCTGAGAAGCCATTCGATCCGCCGGGTCGCGCACTTCTTGCCCCGGACGCTGACCATCGCCAGACGGTGCGATATTTGATCGATCAGGGCGATATCGTTGAACTTGGTGCGGACCTCGTGATTTCGCGGGAGACGTTTGTTCTAGCCCGCGAAATTATTACTCAATTCCTGCACGCCAGGGGCTCGGCAACGCTTAGTCAGCTTCGCCAAGCTATGAATACTTCTCGCAGAGTGACGGTGCCGTTGCTCGAGCGATTTGACCGCGAGCGAGTCACCCGACGTAGTGGGGACATCCGAACACTGGCTCCAGATTCCGTTATCACCGTGGCATCAGCTCCGCGGTGACTTTTCCGTGTATTTCCACCACGACGCTGCGCCGGCACCGGGGCACGAACGCTGCTGGTTTTCATATTTCATGGGAACAGCGCTTAACATTCTTACCGTCGACGACGAGCGTTCGATCACTGAGTCGATGCGCTTCATCTTCGGCGGAGAACAGTATCGGGTGACGGGAGCGGACACAGGAGCGGATGCGCTCGCAAAGATAGACGCTGATCCTGAAGGCTATGATGTCGTGATCATCGATCAGAAGATGCCTCGTCTCACCGGGGTTGATCTGGTCTACGAAATTCGGAAACGTCCATACGCGGGGAAGATCATGGTTTTGTCGGCGCATCTTACCGCCGATGTTCGCATGGCTTACGAAGAGCTGGACGTCGACGTCATGATTGAGAAGCCGTTCGACATCAAGGAGCTCCGCACCTTGCTCGACAAGCTTGCGGCCTGATCTCGAGGGTCAGACGATCCGGCCGAATTTCTCCAACACCGCGAAGCTGCGCTTTCGATTGAATGCGTTGCGCAGCGCGGCAAGCAGCGCATCAATACCTTCACTCTTGACCACGTAGGCCATTGCTCCCGCTTCCATCGCCCGCACTGCCATTTCCGGTTCTTGGTGGGCGGAGAGGACGATGACGGTGAGGTGCGGAAAATCCTTCAACAAAGCTTTGGTGATTTCTATGCCGTCGGCACCGGGTAACTCGACATCGACAACAACGGCATCCGGCTGCATTTCGCGAACCATCATCATGCCTTGATCTGCGTCACCCGCCTCTTCGCAGACAACGAATTCATCACCGAGGTTCAGGAGCCGCTCGAGCCCCTGCCTAACAAGCGCGTGATCATCAATCAGCACAATTCTTTTTCGTTGATCATCTAACATTTTGAGTCGGCCAATATATCTATTCCGGTCCATCGCACCAGTTCCGCTGCGCGCACATTTGCGGGATCGGGCTCGACAAAAAATTCCAATCGTGTACTAACCCGCGAAAGTGGAACCATCCCCGCCGCAACCGCCGCCTATCCCGCCAATTCCCGACGCGCCCGTTCGGCGCGGCTGGTGGACCCGAAATTGGAAATGGTTCGTCCCTACTGGCTGCCTGACGATTGTCGCTCTGATGTTTGCGTTCGCCTTGGCGATCCTGTTCACCGTCTTCGGGTTGATCAAGTCCACGGAGCCTTACAAAACTGCGGTCGCCCGAGCGAAAGCCAATGTGCGCGTCACCGAGGCGCTCGGCACTCCGATCGATGAAGGCTGGTACGTTTTCGGAAACGCGAACGTGAGCGGCGGCTCGGGCACAGCCGACCTGTCGATCCCTATTTCCGGTCCGAAAGCAAAAGGAACGATTTACGCCGTGGCATCCAAATCCGCCGGCCAGTGGGAGTTTTCTAAACTGGTAGTGAAAGTGGAATCGACTGCTGAAACTATTGATCTCAGCGAGGCGCATGAAAGTCCGGAACAGCAGTAGTTAACGCGCCCCAACTATAGCAGTGCGTTTGCTCCTATCGTCGATCGCAACGGTGAACCGTTTGCCGGTTTGCGCAGGGGCTGGTTCATAGACCGCGGCCCAGGTGCTATCGATTTGATCGAACTGCGGCTCCGATCGGTGATACTGCTTTAGCTCATATCCCTTCTTCCGCGCTGCGGCGTCGGCAATCGCAGTGACTTCTTCCTTTGACAGTCTTGCCCCGCCCGGATCCGAACCCGACGCATTGCCGGCCGGGGCAGCGGGATCGACTAACGACGGTGGCGGAGCAACCAGGGAGCGTAGTGAATCGTCCATCTCGAGTTTTGGCTTTGCCGCGGCGGGATCGACAGACGGTGCTTGCGTCGACGGTTGTGTGTCAGCTCGATCGGGGCCTTCAGCGGGAATGTCGCGGCGCGCGGGTTCCGGAGCGACATGTACGGAGTTGTAATCGGGCACTGGCCGTTCAGCGGCGTTACGCTCGAAGGTGGGGGGCGGCGGGTTGAAATCACCCCGGTTAGTCTGCTCGACCTTGGCAACAATTACCTGGTTGGACTGGTTTTCCTCATTACCGCGAAAGGTCCGCCAGGAGGATACGGGACCAGCCGCCCACCGGGTAGTGCGCTTACCATCATTGAACAGGGCATGATTCGTCACACCCCTCGAGTGGCCGTTAACCGGACCGTCCAGTTTGCCGCGTATCATGTTTCCGAAGAAGGAGCCGTACACGATCTCGCTCGAATCTGCGCGTCCGTTTACCGTATGCCACGTAAGCGTTCCGAATCCGGCGGCGTAACCATCGCCATCACGATCACCAGACCAGGTCGCGGCGTCGCCAGGTTTTGGATTCTGATTCCAAACCAGTGTCTTACCGTCCTTTGTCTTTTGATACGTTCCGCCTGCTGCAGTTGAGGTCGAAAGAGACGCAAAGAGACTTGCGCACACGAGCGCTAGAACTAACCGGACAGAGATGAATTCTCGGGAAAAAATTACAAACAGCACCGGCCACGCTAATGTAGCTTCGTAGTCCCGCAAGCCGATCCCCCGCTGATCTGCTTTACGCACAGCAGCTTCCGCCTTCATTTACTCAGACCAGGAAATGCAGCTCAACGATGCCGTCCGCGGGCCTTTTTGTTCGAGAATTCAGCGACGAGATTTCGGCTTTTGTCGACCGTGAACCCGTAGTTAGCCGCGGTGCTGACTACCACGCCATCCTCTTTCCAATCGACAAAAACGTATTTCCGCTTGGGACCCGCGAACACAAATGCGTGACTGCCCGCCCTGAAGCTTCCGCCACCGCCGACGTTACCTTCAGTCGATGGCGAGGCGCTAACCGTCACGGTGTAGAACGAATTATTTACGGCAAAATTGGCGACCAGATTCCGGTCAGCGCCAGCGGTGAAAGTGTAAGTCGGCGAAGTGCTGACCACGGTGCCGTCCTCTGTCCAGTTGGTAAAGAGATAAGCGTTGAACGGAGTTGCCGTCACCGTTGCTTGGGCGCCGGCGAGGTAAGTTCCCGCACCAATAACAGTCCCGCCGTTGATCGGAATCGCAGCGACAGTCACATTATATACGGTGATCGGCGCACCCGGCGAGAGCAGAGCCGAGATTAGCGCGCCAGTCGGTGTTCCCCACCCGGTGCACAGATCGTAGCCAACCGCGGTCTGAAACTTACCGCTGCTTCGCGGGGTGATGTTGTCCCCGGCGATGATATCGTGAAAGGCCACGGAGTAGTTGGCACTCTGTGCCACCGCGTAAAGCGCCGGGTTTAAATATCCGACCGGCGGCTTCCCGTCACTTGCTGCCTGCTGATTTACCAGCGCCGTGAATGCGGCCCAAAGGGGAGCTGCACAGCTGGTCCCGCCAATATTTCCGGTCCGACCGTTATTGGAGATAGAAAAGATGTTGTCGGCGGTTAGGGCAACATCCGGGATATTCCTGAACGTGGTCGAGCCCTGATTTGAAAGCATCGATACCGTTTGTTGCCAGGTGGGGATCGAATAAACCGAACTGATTCCTCCACCGGAACCGGTATAGCTTCCACCGTTGAGACCCCAATTCCAGGCTGCCTCGTAGGCCCACGGGCCGCCCGCGTACAGCGTCGTCAACGACGTCCCGCCCACTTGAATTACGTTCGGGCTGTCAGTCGGAAACGGAATGTCGCCGGTGAAAGCGTCGTCATCGCCTGAGGCGTTGAAGAATGTCTGACCCTGTGCAGCCATTTGTTGGAAAATTTGTTCAGCTGTAGCACTCGGTGGCCCGCCACCCCAGGAACAGCTGACCTGTTTCGCCTGATTGTCCGTGGCTATACGATTCAAAACATCCTCCCAGGGACTGCTGTTCGGAGCTTCGTAAACAATGATCTGCGACAATCCCGGCGCCATCGACATGGCCAATTCGATATCGAGGCAAACCTCGCCGTTGCCACTGCCAGCCCGGCCCGAGTAACCGCCCACCAGCACGTTCTGCAAAGGTACGTTAGGCACATTCGTTGTTAGCCGATAGGCCAGAATGTCATTGGCATTGTAACCGTCGAACTCCAGTAACCCGAGATTCTGTCCAGCGCCGGTCAGCGTCACACCGGATAAGTAAGCATTCCGAAAATCATTTCCGGCGAAAGCGCCGCTGGGTCCGCTTCCCACTCTCGGGGACGCGTTGGCCGAAGACACGCCGAGCGGTCTCTCCCGCGATTGCGGACGAGGAATCCAGTAATTGCTCAATCCGGCGATGTGCAAAATGGGCACGGGAGAGTCAACTTCCGGCTCGTTCTCTGGCGCGAAAAAAGTCCGTCCCTCGGTCGGGTGCGCGAAATTGCGGATGCGGACGTGAAATGCTCGTTGGACCTGCGCAACACTAGCGGCGACATCAACCACGAGCCGGTTGGGATGCGTCTGGGTAACGGAGAGACCCTGCGCCTGGAGAAAATCAATTACCGATTGATACTCCTCTTCAGATGGCCCGAACCGGTCTGTGAACTCCTCCGGAGTCAGGTATTTCCTGAAATTCGGACTAGCCGGGTCCGATACCTCTTTGACGAAAGCATCCACAGCGGCGGGATCTCGCACCGCCAGACCGACAGCGAGTTGGAGCGGCTGATTGGCTGGAGCATCACTTAAAGGTAACAGCCGGCGCGCGGCGGCGGGCACATGTCCATTTATAAGTCGGCCACCGTAAGCTATTTGTGATAGCTGCAAGATTGTAACGGTTGCGACGAACAGGCTGATTCCACCGAATCTGTTCCGGGAGGAGAGTTTCATAAGGGGATAAAACCAGGGAAGCGGGTTTAGTATCGCTGGTTCCTAGCCAGAAGCGAGCACATTTCGGGCGCGGCGGGCTCACTCAGCCAGCTCGTTACAGGCCGGCAAGCCGAGCCGAAATGAAGACCGTTGAAGACCCATGGAGCCGGTTCGTACATCGATTGAGCATCAGACGGCGGAGCTTCACCTTCATTCAACGGAATTTTGACGTTTCGATTGTCAGTGAAGCTCCTTTCAGCAAACTTGGCCCACGACCCAATCTGTAATGGACAGCGACAGCAAAGATTTCCTTAAGCGACTGGTAGAAACCCCCAGCCCCTCTGGCTACGAGCACGATGTGCAGAAGTTGGTCCGGGATCGAATCCGACCATGGTGCGACGAGGTCCGGACAGATGTGATGGGCAACGTTTTCGGGTTGCGCAATCCCGCCGGGAAACCGCGCATCATGCTCGCCGGCCACTGCGATCAGATCGGCTTCATCATCAATCATATTACCGATGAGGGCTTTCTCCACTGGGAGGCGATCGGTGGAGTGGATCCGGTGGTGGCCACATCGCAAAGAGTATCGATTATGACGAGATCAGGCCTGGTGCCCGGAGCGATCGGACGTAAAGCGATCCATCTGATGGACGATGACGACAAAAAGAAGGTCCCTAAAATTCACGATCTATATATAGACATCGGCGCCACCAGCCGAGCCGACGCGCTGAACCTCGTCGCAATCGGAGACGCCGGAATCTTCCTCCAGCCTTATCTTGAACTGGCTAACGAGCGCGCGATCTGCATGGCATTCGACAACAAAATGGGCACCTGGATCGTCACCGAAACGCTTCGGCTCCTCAAAGAGCGTCAGTTCGACGGCTGCGTTATCGCGGTGTCCACCGTTCAGGAGGAAATTGGGCTGCGCGGCGCGACTGCCAGCGCCTTCTCAAGTGAGGCGCAGGTTGGTATCGCACTTGATGTTGCGCACGGAACCGACACGCCGGGGATTGAGAAAAAGCGGGCCGGCGATTTTCACGTGGACAAAGGACCAATGATTTCGCGCGGAGCGAACATCAATCCGCGGGTGTTTGAGTTGCTGGTAGCCGCGGCAGAAGAAGAAAAAATTCCCTATCAGGTTGCCTCGGCCGCCCGAGGAACGGGCACCGACGCCAACGTGATGCAACTCTCGCGCGGCGGCATGGCCACCGGCCTGCTGTCAGTGCCGCTTCGGTACATGCACACGCCTAACGAGCTGTTATCACTCACCGATTTGGAAAATACGGCTCGGCTACTGGCGGCGTTTTGCGCCCGATTGAAGGCAGGCGACGATTTCACCCCCTGATCGGAGCTGCCGGGAATCAATCCCGTTGTCGTTGATCCGCTAGGTCGGACCGCAACCGCAGCCGTTCCAGACTGGGGTATTCAGGCGATCTGGCTTATCGTACGGGGCGGTTTGTTCTGGCGCGATGAAGGAGGGCTTACGTGTGCAATCCGTCCAGCGCGTTCCAATCTTCTGGTTCCAGTTTAACGGAAGTAGCAGCGACATTCTCCTCAAGGTGAGGAATCGACGCCGTGCCGGGGATTGGCAGCATGACTGGTGAATGATGTAACAGCCAGGCCAAAGCCAGCTGATAAACGGTCGCGCCTCGCTGCTTCGCCACCGTCTCCAGGGCGGATCCCGCCGGTAAGCCGTGCCGGCCGCCGACCGGAGACCACGGCATGAATCCGAGGTTTTCCTTCTCGCAGTAACGAAGAGTGTTCTCCCACTTCCGGTCAGCGATGTTGTACTGGTTCTGGACGGTGGCTATTGGCAGAATTTTGCGGGCTTGTTCGATTTGCTCCGGCGACACTTCGGAAAGTCCGACATGCCGGATCTTGCCGGCCGCCTGCATATCCTTCAACGCGCCTAACGAATCTTCTGCGGGAACTTTGCGATCGATTCGATGCAGTTGATACAAATCGATGCGATCCAGGCGCAGCCGTTTCAAGCTCTTGTCCACGCACTGTTTGAGATAATCGGGCCGGCCATTCGGAACCCATTCGTCCGGGCCGGGCCGGGTTAACCCACCCTTGGTGGCGATAACCAGGTCCTTGGGATATGGGTGCAGGGACTCGGCGATGAGTAGTTCACTTACTTCAGGCCCGTAAGCATCAGCTGTATCGATAAGGTTTACCCCGAGGCCGATTGTACGCTTCAGTAGTTTCTTCGCGTTTTCCCGATCGGGCGGCCAGCCCCAAATGCCATCCCCGGTCAGCCGCATGGCTCCAAAGCCGAGCCGATTCACCTTTAAATCACCGCCGATTTTCCAAGTCGAACCCGCCGCTGCCGTTTGCTTCGACGCCGCGGCCGCAGAGATATCCATCGATCTGCCTGTCAAAATCGCCGCTCCGGTTCCGAATGCCATCCCGAGAAATACACGTCGGTTGACAGTATCATCGCCTCCCAATTTCGCTGAACAGGATCGAAGTGCCATGGCGATCAGCGTACGAGCGCGACAAGAAGCGGTCAACCGGCCTGCACCTGCTGAAGAACACCAGGATCACCCTTGCGACGGCAAAGCGACAGCCGAAGTCGAGTAGATAACATCCGCGAAAGTCTTGGGTGGGGCGCGTAATACCAGCCGATTTTTCTTAGGCGGCCTCCTTTGCGTTTCGCAAGCTCGGCATGCTTGTAGTTCGAGCGGGATTCCGCTACTTGCTCAGTCCTTATGATCACGTTTAGGAGCCCGTCCGTTGCAACCTGCCTGCTCACTTTCCTTATCATCAGCGGAATTCGAGGCGACATCCGGGCTGCTGAAGCCGGTGCGGTTCTGATTATCAAAGCGGCCCGACTGATTGACGGGCGAGGCGGAGAGCCGGTGTCGCCAGCCATGATCCGGGTAGAAGGCAATAAGATCGCCGAGATCGGCCCAAACGTGCAGTCGCCTGCGGGCGCGCGAACCGTTGATCTCGGTTCCGCAACTCTGCTCCCTGGTCTGATCGACCTGCATACTCACCTAACCAACCGAATGGGCGTGCACTGGGAAGATGGCCTAACCAAAACGACACCGGGACACGACGCGCTGTGGGGGGCACGGAACGCACGCGTCACACTCCTGGCGGGATTCACAACCTGCCGCGATATGGGCCCTACATGGCCTTACGTGGACGTTGATTTGCGCAACGCCATTGAAGATGGCGCCGTGCCCGGCCCGAGATTGCTTGTAGCCGGGAACTACGTCTCCTCCACTGGAGGCGCTGGAGACGCCAGACAATTTTCGATCTATGTCGATGTACCGACGGTCAAGAATCTAGCCGATGGCCCGGAAGAGATTACCAAAGCGGTCCGCACGAACTTCAAAAATGGTGCCGATTTCATCAAGATCATGGCCACGGGCGCGGTTTTGTCGAAAGGGATTCAACCCGGCGCGCAACAATACTCCGATGCGGAAATCCAGGCCGCGGTGACTGAAGCAAATCGCTGGGGAAGGCAAGTCGCTGCTCATGCCCATGGCGCCGCCGGAATCAAAGCAGCCATTCGGGCCGGTGTTCGGACTGTGGATCATGGGTCCGACCTCGACGATGAAGCCATTGCCTTGTTGAAAGCATCGAACCGGAAAACGTTTTATGTGCCCACGCTCGACGTGCTGGACGCAGTCGAAGAAAACGGCGCGAAGAACAACATCCCCGAATCGGAGCGCGAGCGGGGCCGCCAAATTACCGGGATCATGACGGCGGGATTCAAGCGAGCACTAGCGGCAAAGATCCCGATCGGGTTGGGAACAGACGCTGCGGTCATTGAGCACGGAGAGAACTGGCGCGAATTCGAGATTCGGCATCGGCTTGGCGAACCGACCGCAGCTACGATCATTTCGGCGACGAGCACTAATGCCGAAATCATTGGATGGAACGACCGCATCGGAACGATTCAAACCGGCAAACTCGCGGACATCATTGCGGTGCCCGGCGATCCGCTGCAGGACGTCGGGCTGATGCGCAAGGTCAACTTCGTGATGAAAGACGGCACGATTTACCGAAACGATGCCGACCCAGCCTTAGTGGCTGATCAGCTGGGGAAGCATCGTTAGGCAAGGTCCTGCCGGATCCCGTTCAAACAACGGCCGCCAATTCCCAAGATGTTTAACCAGCCACGAAATCAGTTCCCTTGCACTTCGGGCATGGAATCGCAACCTCGCGCGCGACGGGCCGAGTGAATTTCTTCGTGTGGCCGCATACCAGACACCGCCAGCTCAAGGTGCGGGGTTCGTCAGCCGGTTGCTCCCGCAGCAGGCGGAGCGCGTAATCGGCCCGTTCCCGGATGTCTCGAAACGCGGATCGGATGTGATCAAACGGAGGTTTCTCTGCCATATGTTCATATGAACAGTATCACGCCTATTCACCTGATCAAACTTTTCCGACAGGACGGGTACAAAAAAAGGAACGCGCCCGCCAGAAGCGACAGGCGCGTTCCCGTAAACTGACAAACTGTACTTCTTAGTCCTGATCGACGATCACACGGTCAACGGTCATGTTGTCGCCTTCGCCGACATAGTGCACATGAACCGGCGCGCCGACACGGATGCGCGTGCGCACCGCATCTTCGTCGAGCTCCTTACCGCTTCTGGTCACGTATGTGACTTTCTTTCCGAAGTGGTAATGCCGCGGTCCCGAGCTTTCCTTCAGCACGATCGCGCTTCCCGGCGTGAACTCAGTGATCGTTCCTGCGCCTTCGGTGGTGGTTGTGGTGGTCGTTTCCGAAACCTGCGCCCATGCAAACGGGGCAGCCATCGCCACGGCCATGCTCAATAGTACTTTCTTCATATTTTTTTCCTTCGTTGTTTGTTTTGCCATCGGCCGGCCACACCGAAATATGACTACACGTCGATGGCTTCAGAGAGTCAGACGAATAAGGAGTGGCGTGTATTCGCATTCAATTCTGATTTTTTCACTATTCTTCGAGGGTCATTTGTCGGCTATGGCCCTGTTCCTAACGGTCAAATACGGGAAAATACCTATTGTGTAGGACGACGTACGCGAGTCGGCCCACCTGAATCCGCGTCGCGCAGCGATTCAGGTGGGCCTTTATCGAGCTCACGCCTGAGCTCTACCCATCTACCTACCGGGCCCTGACCGGGGCCGGAGTTCCGCACCTAACTTCAAAAGATCCAATTTGGTTAGGCAAACTGGCAGCGTCTAGCTGCAGCCACGAAGCAAAAAAATGAGGAGCAGAACCGGTATTGGTATCCCAAGGAGCCAAAGCAGGATGTACCCAGCTGCCGCTGCTTCTTTGATTTTGTCTTTCAAGTGCATGTCAGATTGCTTCCTTTCTTTTGAAGTGTGACGGCACTTCCGCGGCGGCTATTCGATAAAAATATTGCGATAGAACGGTCGGCACACATTCGCACGCACTGCATACAAACCGGAATAAAGACGAATGTTCAGAGCGGCCTAACTAATCGAGCCAGGAAACTTGCATTTATTTCCTCGCTCCGCTCCCCAGAGCGAGAGACGTTTCGACTTCGCGCGGCATGACAACCAAAGAATGGCGAGCAGCGCCATTTCGATTCCGCTTCGTGCTCGACCGGTCCCGCTTCTAGCTGGATATCACGCCGGATTGCTTACGAACGGCCGCGAATCTACGGCGTTGGCGTCGCCGTCGGTGTGGGAGTGGGAGTCGGCGCAGGCGTTGCCAGCGGCGCTCCTTCCCGAACTTTACGGTAGGTAATCGCCAGCGTCGCATTTGCGACGGGCTTCACTGTTACGGTCGCGGGGCCGGCTACGTTAACGCGATTGATGACTTCAGGGGCAAACAGCAAGCTCGAGCTGCTGATTTGACTCGCACTCAAAACATTGGCCGTCTGGCCATCGATGTTCACTGTGACTGTACCCCGCAAACTTCCGCCTTCCTGGGTGAAGTTTCTGATTTGGAGAAACACATTCTCGGCGAGCGAGAGGACGAGCGGATCGTCGGATGAGGTGATGATCTTCGTGCGAAATGGGCCGGCCACAGCCACGCTAACGCTGAGACCGAGACACAACACCGCAGCCGTTATGCGGCAAGACAACAGCTTCATCACCCGAGTATAACAGCCCCAGTGTAGAATCTTAAAGGTCAAAATCGGCGTCTCCGGCAAACCCGCGGAACCCTGCGGCTGGGCATGGCGGTGATCAGATTGAAAATTGCGTCCGCACATCGGTTGAGACCCGAACCGGCTTGCCAGTGGCCGGGTTGACGGGACACCAAAGCGTCCGTCCTTTCGCCAGCAGTTGGCCATCAGCTTTCCGGGAAATCTCGGTGAACCGCTCGAATGTTAATCGCGTCGCTTTGCCGACCCACGTCCGCAACTTAATTTCGTCACCGATACGCGCCGCACGTTTGTAATCGATCTCGTGCCGCAGGACGACCCAGGCTACTCCCGATTGTGCTTCAATCGATGCGACCGCTTGCCAATGAGCGATTGCGATTTCCTGCACCCATCGGAGGTAAACCATGTTGTTTACATGATCCTGCTCGTCGATGTCAGTCGGCAGAACTGAAATTTCCATTTCAAATGGGTTAACGATACGATCGGTTGTCATTCTCTGGGCGCGGATTGAGGCAACGTTTGGTTATTTATGGTGTTCGATAAGTAGAAGTTGAGAGCATATGAAGGCCGGCAGTATATCCGCAATTTTGATCGCAGGGCTCTGGCCTGTTGCCATCGCCCAAACCGGTAATACACCGGGCTCCGTGCCGGCAGCGGCGGCTCCGGTCTCCAGTCTGGTTCCAGCGCAACCTACCGCTCCTCCAGCGCGACAGCAGGATCGCCGAGCGGGACGCCGGACTCCCAACGCGGCCGGTTTAGCTGACCCACAACAACCGACCGCGCACGGGCGGCAGCAACGCCGCATCGAAGAGCAAGCGAGGGGCGCAAATCAAAACAATCCGAACCGTCCTGGACGCGATGCGCTTCAACGCCCCGCAATCAATTACTCTCAAGCCCTGAAGCGGCAGCATCGCGAGAGACATGACCGCGGCTGGTGGAAACAGCGCTATACCACCATCATCCTTGTTAACGGCTGCGGTTACTACTACTGGGACGCTGGTTACTGGTTCCCGGCATTCGGCTACGAGCCGCAATACGAGAACTACCAGGACAACGGGCCGATCTACACCTACGGCAATCTCCTGCCGGACCAGGTTGTATATAATGTACAAGCAGCTCTCAAGGATCTCGCTTACTACTCCGGTCCACTCAGCGGTTCGATGAGCGGAACAACACGCACCGCGGTCAGCGCCTTCCAGGAAGACAATGGTCTGGACGTAACCGGCGCGATCGACGCACCGACGGTTGAAGCGCTGGGGTTGTACTGAAATAATTGTCGCGCGCGCGCATCCGCGTTTTTCCGTATCTCAGCGGGTTTGTATCGCGCTAATGTGACGGATGCCTGAACGTGCCGCCGCGAAGCAATTTTCGGCCAGGGTGTCGCTTCACATCGGTAACTCTATGCGGGACGCATGGATCGGCCTTATTCGACCGTGGTTCGAAGCGAACGCGCTGGAATCGCTCCGCACCGACGCACCTACCGCTGTCGTAACGCCGCTCCGCACCCATGCCTACGCATTGAAACGACGGTTAGTTGATTCCGGGATTTCACTTCTGGGCCTCCATTTCGTGTCGCCCGCAGAACTGCGGGAACTGCTAACGCCTCAGGCTGATCGGCTGGCACTGCGTGAACATCTCCGGCTTCTCCTTTCAATTGCCGCCGAGGAATGCATGGATTTGCCGGCGGATCCCGTATTGCGAGAGCAGAAGCTGTTAGAACCCGAATTTCTGGCAGCGAAATCTGTGGCACGGGCGCCAGATCATTTGCTCAGAGCGATTGATCGTTTCGGCGCGGCCGGTTGGGATTTTTCGGTGGTCGACTTGCCCGCGCTACAAAAGATCGTCAAACGATTCCACGATCGTTTGGGCGACTGCGGCTTCGAATTAGTCCATACTGCTGATCGGAAAGCTCTCGATCAGAACCCAGCTCGTGAGCCGGTGTTTTCCAATTTGCTGGTCACGGGGTTCACTGGCGCTCAGTGGCCAGCGTGGCCACTACTCCGCGCCGCCGTTAATTCGGCCAGCAGCGCAAGCGTTGTGCTAAACGATCCTTACGAGCAGGCCAGGGACATCGATGAAACGTGGATCGGTGCGTGGGAAGAGGCATTCGGCGAAGCGAAACGAATATCATCAGCCATAGACCCAGCCTCAGACACCCTGTTCAGCGAAGACGAAATGCGGGGAGCCGAGCCTGCGTTCCTAAACAGTGACTTTCTTATCGGCCGCGACACAACCGAGCAAGCAGCGGCCATAGCGCATCGATGCCTGCAGTTCCTGGCCGAACCGAGTTGCAGCTACATCGGCATCATTTTCCCGGACGCCGGAGCACTGCCTCGTCTGGTTGCGAGCTCGTTAGCTGAACTCGGTATTCCGCATCACGATGGAATTGCTCACTTGGCTCCGGGATTATTTGAATCGCCCTCCTGGCACGATTGGCTTGAGCTCCAGCAAAGCCCGCGGATCAACGTATTGCTCCAGTTTCTGCACACGCTGCCTAACAACTCCGATTTATTTCCCGATGTCGGCCTTCACACATTCGAACGCATGCTCCGTTTGGCCTACGAGCAAATATTGATCGACGATCTTGATATTCTGGAGCGATTTTGCGCTCAACAGCCGGAAACGAAGAAAGCATTGGCCGCGAAAGTGTTCAGTGCAATTCGCCTTCTGCCAGAGCGCGCCTGTCTGTCGGAATACCTTAACCAAACCAGGATGGCGTTCGATCGGCTCGGCTGGCAAGGCCAGTGGATGGAGATCTCGCGACGGGTCGGCCCGTGGGTGGATAAACTCGATGTTGCATTCCCACGCGCTCTGTACCTGCGCTGGTTAGGGGAGATAGCAGTAACCAGTGTCGTTTCGCGCCAGCCCACAGGCGATCATCCATACGCGCGCGTGCAACTGTTGACCCTGCCGCAGGCTGAAGGCCAGGAGTGGTCGCACCTGATTATGGCAGGCTGTAATGAAGGATCATGGCCGCGGCGCGATACTGGTGAATTTGCCCGTCAACACGAGATCGACTCATTCAATCGAAATGTTCGGAACCTCAACCGGCGAGCTGCGCGCCAAGGCTCGTACGGCGAAGGCCACATGGCGATACGGGAAAACCATACGCTCTATCTCGGTGGAACCGAGCAACGCCAGATTGCCCTCCGGCAGTTCGAGAGTGTGATTGAATCGGCGACCGACAAGATCACCTTCGCCGCCAGTTTAGTGCAGGAGGAAGCCCCCGAGCGGCTGTGGAATCCCAGCGAACTCCTGTCCCGCCAATACCAACAGACGCATCGGCGTCCTTTGACACAGAAAACGATGAACCGGTTGCGGATGCAGACGCGAGATTGGCTCGAGCAGGCATCCCCGGTCGACCCTGACCAGGCTTCAACTCCTTCCGAGAAGTCCGAACCGACCCGCATCGCCTACGATGCACGTCGAAACCCGAACATCCAGTCTAACGAATATGATTTCGCATTTCGGTCCGAACCACCGTTTATCCCGACGCTGAGTGTCAGCGAGATCGAGCAGCTGATTGCCGCACCGGCGCTGGTATGGCTGAAGAACTATCTCGGTGTCCGGGCCGCGTCCGATGATAGTAACATCTGGAATACCTCGACGGGAAAATGGGTGCACGATTGGTTAGCAGCCGTTGGCGCCGGAACCGCGAAGAGCTTCACCCCTTTACCCCAGGTGTCTGAGATTGAGCGGCGGGTTTGCGCTGCGGCAGAAGCAAAACGTTCGCAAGTAGAGACACTTTGCCGCGAGGCCAATAGACGCGTGCCGGACTGGTGGATCGGGGGCTGGCGCAATGCCATGTTCCTTTCGCGCGCCCTGGCCGAAAAACTGGCGGCCGTCCCCGATTGGCCGTGGATTGCGACCGAGTGGAACGTCGAAGGTGACTTCAGCATCGCGCCGGGTGAGAGCCCGGTCCTGTCTTTGCGCGGAAGAATCGATTTATTGCTCGCCCGAATGGAACCACCGTCGGGTTCACTCGATAGCGAGGAACTCTGGATCGTCGACTACAAAACTGGCGCTAAGAAACCACTGTCGGCTGGACACCGGGATTCAGAAGGACGCCGGCCGGCATTGAAAAAAAAGTTACTGGACGGCTCCGCCCTTCAGCTTGGCCTCTACTCGATGGCCGCTCGAACACTCGGTACGCGGCAAACCAATGTCAGTTTGCTCTCGCTGCTCGTTAGGGAACTGAAGCCCCAAATCTCGAGTACCGAATTTTCGTCGGAGAGCGATATCTTTGCCGAGTTGGCGAAGATGCAACGAACCGGTGTATTCGGGATGCACGGCCCCTTGCGTTCTGCGTATCGCTTCACCGACGACTATCCACTCGCCACGCTGGCCGTCGATCCCGATATTCTGGAGCAACGTTGGGAGCTCACGCACCCAGCATTGGTCCGTGATGAGGAGGATCTGTTTTGGTAACCCCGCCACGCGATCATTCGGCGAGACGCCGCTTTGCCGAGGAACTTGATCGGAACTTTTCGGTAGTGGCCTCGGCCGGATCAGGCAAGACGCACGCGATCACGGAACGCATTGTTCAACTCGCCAGGACGGCGAATGCCGCAGACATTTTGCCAAAGCTCGTTGTCGTCACCTTTACCCATCGCGCTGCTGACGAAATGCAGCAGCGAACGCGGCAACGCATTCTCGAAGAAAACTGTTCATATTCTGTCCAAGTCGCGTTCGGCCGCGCCTTCTTCGGAACGATTCACAGTTTTTGCATGAAGCTCCTTATGGACTACGGCCATTACCTTGGTTTGCCGTCGCCTCTGGATCTGGTTGCCGAAGATGATGACGAGCTTTGGGAAGCATTCATCCAGCAGCATAACCAGATCGGGCGCAACCTGACCGCCGAAACCCGGAGGGCACTGTTCCGGATGGCGCCGGCGCGACAGCTGATGGAGTTGGGCCGCTATTCCCGTTCCCTGCTTTCGACGACTACCGATGTCGGCCCGTGCCCCGACGTGGAATTCGGAGACGTCCACTCAGCAATATCACCACCGCGGTCGGAGGAAACGATGGCAAACTCGAAGGCAGAGTTGGCTGATTGGGAAAGGCGATATAAAGCGGGTTGGGAATTTGTTCGCTGGCCGACGCGTTTCAGCAGTGCCCGAGACTTCCTGAAGCGGTGGACCGAGGCATTCCAACCGCTGCGGGCATGGGTAGCACAGGCTGCCTTATGCATCGCAGCCGAGGTCCAGAGAGATTTCCGCGACTTTCGAGTAGAACGGGGACTGGTCACTTACCCGGACCAGGTCGCTTTGGCTGATGAATTATTGCAACACCCGGTGGCAGCGCGACGCATTCGTGAAGAGAATTTTCGCGTAATACTCGACGAAGCCCAGGACACCGATCCGGCGCAATTTTCTGTCCTAACGGAAATTACACGACCAGTTGATGCGACTGGCCGCTGGCTAATCGATGAAGCCGATCCCCCCAGACCGGGCCATTTCTGCATGGTCGGAGATTTTCAGCAATCGATCTATCGAGACCGGGCTGATTTAAATAGGTATCGGGCAATCCACCGTGCTCTGCTGGACAGTAAATTCGCCGACGAACTGGAGTTCTCCGTCACGTTTCGGCTCGATCAGGAGCAACTAAAATTCGTTAACGAAGTGTTCAGCACACTGCTGAACGAACAAGCCGGTCAGGTGAAGTTCGTAGAACTCCAGCCCCGGCCCGAAATTCTGCCGGGTCAGGTAATCGGAGTTTCGTTTAGCGCCGGTTTACTACCCAGCGGCGAGAAACCAAAAGATTACCAAAAGGCAAGAATTGAGGCGGACGAACTCGCCGCCTGGATCAAGAAGACTGGCCTAACGAGACTACGGGCAAACGGGTGGCGCGACGTAGCCATTCTCTGTCCTCGGAAGCTGTGGCTCCGAACAATCGGCACCGCGTTGCGGCGCGTCGGATTACCCATCGCCATTCAATCGGAAAGCGATCTAAGGGGGGACAATCCGGCTTATGCGTGGCTTACGGCGCTTTGTACCATCATGGTCGATCCGCAGAATAGCTACGAAATCGTGGGCGTCTTGCGCGAGGTGTTCGGGATCGCTGATCACGATCTGGCAACTTTCTGCGAACGAGACAGTAGCCGTTTTCGCATCGACGGCAGCTCATCCGGAGCTGGTGTCGTCTCGTCTCCGCTTCATCTCCTCAGCAAAGCACGCCGACAAATGCAAGGACGCTCCTTGTTCGACGCGGTGAAGCTGTTGATTGATGAGACGGATTTGCGGCACAAGCTGAGTTCGCTTCCGCCACAAGACTTTCCTGACCAGCGCAGCGAGCTCGACAGCCTTTTGGCCTTCGCTGCTGAGATGGAAGCGCGCGGACTCACGCTCGGCGAATTCGCAGAACGGCTTCGCTCCGATTTTCTTTTACAGCGCGAAGTCCGCCGCTCGAATGACGATGGGATTCAACTAATCACCGCACAAAAAGCGAAAGGTTCGGAGTGGCAGGCCGTTATCGTGCCCTTCCTCAGCCGCAACGTCATTGCTCCATCGCCCCGATATCCTTGCATCGTCCGAATTCCTGACTCGACTGAGTCGCTTATTGCCCTAACGAAAGATGATTTTCCCGAAGAGGTCCGGAGCGCCACGAAGATCGCGGTGCAACAGGAGATGGCGCGACTCCTTTACGTTGCCACAACCCGGGCCCGGCATACCCTCGTCCTTGCCTTGGACGAAGAGATCTTCGCCCGATCCAACGGTGAAATGCAGGGCGGCGCGCAACTAAAAGTACTGTTGGGCGACGGTCAAATCAATCGATCGCACTTCAGTGCCCTTTCCGCGGAAGCGGAAGCATGCCAGCAAACGAGCGAGGCGGGAGAACAGAGTGCCACTAGCATAAGCATCGAATCACGCCTTGCGCCCGTTGATCGAAAGCAGCTCAAGCTTGCCCGTGCACACGCTGCCAAGTTTGTACGGAAATTTAATCCCAGCGGATACGAAAAGGATATCAGCCCACTTCTACCCGATGAGAGAGGCCCCACCGCACCGGTGGCCCCTGTTTCGCGGTCCAGCCCGGATACACCTGCGACCCTATACGGAAGCTGGTGGCATGGATTCGCGCAGCGATTACCCTGGCGCGTGGGTCGTGGGGCGTTCGATAACGTCTTTGCTGGCCAAATTCCGAGTTCTCCCGATGAAGCACGGTCCCGGCGGGAATGGACTTTGTTAGATAGGGAGCTGAAGCAGAATCCTGCACTCCGCGAACTTCTGGACGCTGACTGTCGCTCGTTAGCGGAAATGCCGTTTTTATGGATGGTAGCGCCAACCAGATGTGTTGAGGGCATTATCGACCTCGCCGCGTTTCGCCAGCAAACGAATCGCGCATTCATTCTAGACTGGAAGACGAACCGAATTGAACAGGGCGATATCCCCCATCTTCGAACTCGCTACCGGTCCCAGATGGCTGCCTACTGGCAGGCGGTCACGCAGCTCAGTGGTGCCGCAGTAGACGCTGCAATTTACTCAACGACGCTAGGCCAGTTGATCTCATATGAACGTGATGAGCTCATCGCAGAATGGGAGAGGCTGCAAAGCTTGTCCGACCTGGACTTTGCCCGGGAGCTCCCAGACGATAATCAATCGCGCTAGCACTCGCGCTCGCCGCGGATGAACTGTTCGACGCAGCGGTAGGCTTCGTCATCCGTCATCTGCACGGGAGGGTGCTTCGAGAAGAAGGCGGAGGCGGAATGCAGAACACCGCCGATCCCCCGGTCGAGACCGAGTTTACAGCAGCGAATCGCGTCGATGGCGATACCGGCTGAGTTCGGTGAATCCTCAACTGAAAGCTTGAGATCGAGTTCCATCGGAACATCGCCAAACAGACGGCCTTCAACCCGTATAAAGCAGATCTTATTGTCCCGCTGCCAGGGAACGTAATCGCTGGGACCGATGTGGATATTTTCATCGGCGAGCCGCTCCCCAATCACCGACTGCACGGCTTCGGTCTTCGAAACCTTTTTCGAAGCCAGTCGATTGCGGTTCAACATGTTCAGGAAATCGGTGTTTCCACCGGTATTGAGTTGGTAAGTGCGCTCCACTTTCACTCCGCGTTTCCGGAACAAATCGACAATTGTGCGATGTAAAACGGTAGCGCCCATTTGCGCTTTGATGTCGTCTCCGACCAGCGGAAGATTTTTATCCGCGAAACGCTTGGCCCACACCGGATCGCTGGCGATGAAGACCGGGATGTTGTTTACAAAGCCGAGACCGGCTTCCAGCGCGCAACTGGCATAGAACCGAGTGGCTTCTTCGGAGCCTACCGGGAGGTAGTTCACTAAAATCTCGGCACAAGAGTCTTTCAGCTCCGAGATGATTTGCTCGCGAGTAGATTCTTTCTCCAGTGGCAGGAAGGTGCGAAGCGGATCCTGCTCCGCCATGTGCGGGGCGAAGCTGTCGAAAACGCAGCCCATTTTCACAATCGCGCCCGTTAGCGCGATCTTTTCACAGAAAACTTTGGTGTTATTCGGAGGAGAGAAAATCGCGCGGCCTACGTCCAGCCCGACTTTTCGACGGTCAATATCGAATGCCGCTACCACTTCGATATCGGCCGGGCGGTAAGGACCGATTTGGCGGTGCATCAGTCCAACGCTGGTGCCATTGGTAGAGGAGTTGTAAAAGTTGATACCTTGAATCAGGGAGCTGGCACAGTTGCCGACTCCAACAACGGCAATTCGAATCTTTCTCATTTTGGAAGGGCAACCCTATTCGGAGCAGGTCCATAGGGGCAAGATACAAGTTACAAGTTAGTGAAATGTCAGGCGGCGTCAGGCAGGGGGCGACCGGCGGCCGTTGGCAAGCGCTTCTTTTAGCGTATTCTTAGGCCAGCGCAAGCTATTAGCTGGCTGGGATTTTTATTGAAAAAGCAAGGGTAGCCAGACAGATAAGAAACTCGATGCGGTTGGTCCGGCAGGCGGTTTGTTTGCTATTTTTCGCGGTAACCGTGCAATCTTTGCCGGCTTCACCGCCGTCTTATTCCATGGACGAGGCTGTCGCCGCGGCCCTCGAACGCAATCCGGACGTGGCGATCGCCCGAAAAAAAGTCGAAGCCGCCCGCGGTGGTCTAATGCAAGCCCGTTCCGGCTTCCTGCCTTCCGTCCTTTCCAGCGGACTTTTTCGTGAACGCCAGCATCAAACTGAATCTCGCCTGCGCAACGAAGACTACAGTGCCAATGTGCGAGTCGTACAAAACCTCTACACCGGCGGCGCTGTGACCAGCCAACTGGCAATAGCCCGGCTCAATCTTGAGAAACAGGAGCTGGAACTGAAGGCGGTGTCCGACCGGGTTGCGATGGACGTGCGGGTCGCGTACAACGACTTGCTTCTAAATCGGGCGAAGGTTCGGGTGCACGAGCAGTCGCTTGGCGTTTTGGAGCAGGACCTGAAAACGCAGCAGGAAAGGTTTACCGCCGGCCTGGTTGGTCAACTCAACGTCCATCGGGCAGAAGTTGCCGTGGCGAACCAAAAAACCGAAGTTATCGAGGCTGAGACGCAGGTCAGCACATCCTACCTGCGGTTAGGCGAGTTGCTAGCGCGAGACAGCGATCCTAATTCAACGGCGCCGGTGCTCGATGTATCCGGACAATTGCAGTATGCCGCCGTTCGTCCGGATCTGAATGGATGCCTGGCTCGAGCTGAGACGGCCCGGCCTGAATTGTTGATGCGGCAGAAAGACGTTGAAATCGAGAAGTGGCAGGAAACCCTCGATCGAAGTGAGCAACGGCCGCAGGTAGAAGCTTTCTCCGGATACGAACTGTACAACGAGCGCGATCCGCTTATTGGGCCGGAGTTCAACCACGGTTATGTTGTTGGGGTCAACGCGCGGTGGCATATTTTCGATGGCTATGCCACGCGCGGGAAATTGATAGCCACTCGAGCGCGTCGGGAAGCCGCCGAGCAGGCACTCGCGGCGGCGCGTTCCTCCGTCTCATCCGAAGTGCGTAGCGCGTTTCTGGATCTTCAGCAGGCGGATCGGGTTCTCGAGGACCAAACGAAAAGCGTGCAAACCGCCGATGAATCTCTCGATATCGCGAAGGCAAATGTCGGCGCAGGACTGGCCACCCAGTTGGACGTGCTACAAGCGGCCGCCGATGTGACCCGCACCCGCACCACGCGACTGAATGGCATTTACCTGCACAATGTCGCTCTGGCGAAACTGGCGAAAGCGTGCGCCACCTCGCCCGCGACGCTGGGCTTCGGCGCGCGGCGACAGGCGCAGGCAAATGCGGCAGGGGCTGGCGGAGCCGGAGCGGCAGATATGGCCCAGCCACCGAAAAAACTTTCTCAAAGATGAAACCGTTTCTTTGTTTCATGGCGGTGATTTTGTGTGGCCCAGCTAACGGATTAACTTTGGACGCGTTGATGCGGGAAGCAGTAGACCGCAATCCTGAGATCCAGCTGGCACGATTGAAAGTCGAGGAGGCCACAGGAAGAAAGCTGGTGCTCCGCTCAGTCGCCTACCCCGACGCAGTCGCCGGCGCGGTCTTAGGAGATCAGGGTGGCCACCGGTCGGGAGAGAAATCGAATCAACCATTCGGATTCGGTTACGGCGGCGTGACGCAGGCGTTATTTAATGTCGCGATACCGGCATCGATTCGTCGGGGCAATGTCGAAGTCTTGATCGCCGAGCAGCAATTAAACGTCGCAGTGACAAACCAGCTGCACGCCGCTCGACTTGCGTTCTACACCGCGGTCTACAATCGCGATCTCAAGAACATCAGGTCATCTCAACTTCAGCGGCTTCAGGCAAATGCAACTGCTCAGTCGCAACGTTACCAATCGGGACTGGTCCCCCGCACCGTCAGCGTGAATGCCGAAATCCAAGCGAGTGAGTTAACGCCGCAGATCGAAGGTTCCGATCGTGGGTATTCTGGCGCGGAATTGAAAATCGTGGAGGCCATCGGCCAAGATCTCGGTCCCAGCGCTCACTTGCCGGAACCGGCCGGCGAACTGAAATACGCCCCAATCGCAATCGACTTGCCCGCGGAAGTCACGCGAACGCTGGAACGTCGGCCTGACCTGGAACTGGCGCGCTTGGTCGTTCGCGCCTCGAAAGAAGACGAACGAATTATCGAGGCTCAATATTACCCGACCGTTAACCTGAACCTCGCCGCCGAGTACATCCCGGTCTCTGGCGTTAGGCGGACTCAGGGCCAGGGTTCACCTCGTCGTTCCGATGACATCATTTCTTCGGAAATCCGCGTCGGTCCATCGTATACATGGCGAGTGATCGATAACGGGCAGGTTTACGGAGGAGTGAAACGGCAGCGTTCGGCGCGTGAAATTAACGAGCTGCTACTCCAGAAGATGCAACAGGACATTCCCCGGGAGATGGCGCGGATCGATCGCAATCTGAAAGCTATCGCTGCCAAACAAGAGCTTTTGTCACAGGCTTCGGGTGCTGCTGCCCAAAATGCTGAGACGGTTCAGGAAAATCTCGGGAAGGGAATTGTCTCGCAGCTCGACTATCGGCAGGCCGAGAATGCGTCGCTCGAAGTCCAAAGCGGATTGCTGACGCTGGCCTACCAACAAAAGATGGCGCTGGCGGAGTGGGATCGGGCTACCGGTCGCTACTTGCGTTTCAGCGACGGGGCTGAACAACATTAGATCTGCATCGTTGAAGCTGCCGCCACCGAAAACATTAATCTGGTCGCTGGTGCCCTTGATCCTGTTGATCGGCATCATCTGGTATTGGCTGCTGCCGGTTGCAGAAGTGGCCAAGGTCAAACAGGGCACTGCTCTTTCCGCCGTTTACGGCACCGTTAGGATCGAGCCGACGTTTGTCGTTCACGTGCGGGCCCAGAACTCCGGCTTTATTCGGTTGGCGGACACGTTGTCGGCAGGTCGTGGCGCTATCGGCAAGACGCTTGAGAAAGGCGAATTACTGGCGACGATCGCTGATGAAACGACAGCCAGGCAGCTGAAACAGGCGCGGGCGGACTTGCAGGCCGCAGTTGAACGCGCCGCACTGCCGTTGCCGTCATCGGAGCTGTTAAGGACTGCCGAAGACAATGTTCAACGGCTGGAAAAGCTCGCCGCACTCAGCAATGTCCCCGCCGTCGAATACGAAAAGGCCAAAAGCGAGGCAACCCGGCTCAAGGGCGTCGTAGAAACCGAGCGAATTGAACGAGACCGTAATCTGGGAGCGTTGGAAGACACCGCCAAAAAACTTGAAGCGCAGTTGAAGAGCTCGGAAATCCATGCGCCAATCGACGGCCTGCTCACCGCGATGCAAACGGTGGACGGCGAACTGGTCGGCGAAAACAACGAGCTGTTCACCATCGCGTCGCGCAAGAACTATGTCCGCGGCGAGGTCAACGAAGAAGATGTAGGCGACGTAAAGCCCGGGATGGAAGCGATCGTTCAGCTCTATGCCTACCGAATGCAACAGTTCCCGGCCAAAGTTTCGTCCATCCAGCCTGCAGCGGATCCTGAGACGCAGCGTTACACCATCGTCATGCAGCTCGAAAAGACGCCGGACAACCTGATGGCCGGTATGACGGGCGAAATGAATATCATTACTGGCCGGCATCAAAACGTGCTGCTGGTTCCAAGCCGCGCTCTACTCGTCGATCAAGCTCTGGTGATAAAAAATGGCGTCATCCGGCGTCGAACCGTGAAGACCGGTTATCGCACGCTCGATTTCACGGAAGCGGTGAGCGGCCTGGCCAAAGGTGATCACGTGGTTGTGGCCGATCAGGATCGGTTGCGGCCCGGCCAGCCGGTGCGACAACGTCTGGTCAGTACCGGAAACCCTCCGGTAAAATGACACCGCCGCTTTACATCGCGATGCGCTTCCTTACGCATCGCAAGCGCTCGTTGTTATTGAGCCTCAGCGGCGTGGTCTTTGGCGTTGGCTTTTTTATTTGCACCCAGGCGCAAACGCAGGGGTTTGCGAGATACTTCATCGACTCGACTCTCGGCAGCAACGGAGCACTGACGATTCGTTCAGCATTTCAGACCCTTCAGGGATCCAGTCTAGTGCCGGAGAAGACCTCGAACAGCAATGCGGCTCACCGGCAATATCTGGATGGAGTCCGCAACCCTAACGAGATCATGCGGGTGAGCCGGCAGTTCTCGAACGTCGTGTCCTGTTCGCCGGTGTTAAGAGGAACACTCAGCGCCCGATCGGGTTTTGAGAACGCCACCGTCGATTTATTCGGAATCGAGCCGACCCTGCATCTTCAAACCACGGACCTGCAACACCAACTTATCGCCGGCAGTTTCGACGATTTCCGGAACAAGCCGAACTCCATTATCGTCGGTTCCCGACTGGCCGAACTCCTCAACGTCGACGTCGGTGACACACTGCAATTGCTCTCGCCCGGGGCCCAATACCGGCGATTCAACGTTGCCGCGATTGCCAGCAGTGGCGTCGGTTCGGTGGACTCCAGCCGGATCTACTGCCACGCGCGTGTTGCTCAGATTCTCCTGCATAGGCCGTTCGCGGCTTCGATGATCATTTACAAGTTGAGGGATCCGGATCGAGCCCCGGCTTTGGCCGAGCACTTTCAAGCGCTGTTTCAACATGACGCGACCAGTTGGCAGGAAAGGGAGCAATCCACGCTCCATCTCTTCCTCACGCTTCGGTTATCCGCTGCTATCACCGTTTCCCTGGTTATCCTGCTAGCAGGGTTCGGAATTTTCAACGTTCTGACGCTAACCGTGCTGTCGAAGACGAAAGAGATCGCGATTTTACGTTCGATGGGTTACCGCCGGCGTGACATCAGTGCGATATTCATGTGGCAGGGTGCGATTGTTTTCGTCGGCGGTTCCCTGATCGGCTGCGTTGCCGGCGCTTTGATGACATGGGGAATCTCGAAGATTCCGATTCGGTTGCGTGGATTGTTGTCGACTGACCATTTCGTCGTCACCTGGGATTGGCGGCATTATGCCGGCGCAATCGTGCTCGCGGCGATTTCAGTTTTCGTGGCCAGTTATGTGCCGGCGCGGCGCGCAGCTCAACTCCCCCCGGTAGCAACGCTCCGCGGATCAAGCCTATGATCGCTGAGCCAAGCCTAAGGTGTCATGACCTTGAACGTTTCCTCGGCGAGGATGAATCGCGCGTGCATGCGCTCCGGGGCGTATCGCTTCAGCTCGAGCCGGGATCGGTTCACGCTGTCGTTGGCCCATCAGGCTGCGGTAAGAGCACGTTGTTATACATTCTTGGATTGCTCGACCATCCGGACACCGGTTCGGTGATGCTCGAATCGGCAGCTGTGTCGCATTTGCCGGATGATGAGCTCGCCCGAAAGCGCAACGAGTTCATTGGATTCATTTTTCAGTTCCACTTTCTCATGGAGGATTTCACCGCCCAGGAAAATGTCATGATTCCGATGCGGCGTCTGGGCCGACTCAGTGAAATGGAAATGGCCGGACGCGCGGCCGAGCTTCTCAGCGCGGTTGGGCTCGGTGAAAAATTGGAACGGCCAAGCCGTCATCTCTCCGGAGGAGAACAACAGCGCGTAGCGATTGCCCGGGCGTTAGCCAACGATCCCCGCGTTATACTGGCTGACGAGCCCACCGGCAATCTGGATACTGAAAACTCGCGACGAGCGTTCGAATTACTCCAGGGCATAGTTCAGCAAAATCAAAAAGCGCTGTTGTTAGTCACGCACAATCCGGCGATTGCCGAAGCCTGCGATTGGATCCACGAAATGAAAGACGGCCGGATTGTGGCAAGCCACCCGCGCGGTCTGGTTAATCCGGACCTGGCAGGGCTTCGGCCTTTGTAGGTGATGCTCGGTTAGGGGTGACGGAGGGGCGAGCTCCGGCGAGCCACGTGTGCGTCAGTTCAGTGTGCAACTTCTAAACTCTTCGAAGAGGACGGCACTACGATGTATGAAGCCCAAGCATTGCAGCACGCAAGCGTTGTCATCGTGAACGAAGTCGAACAACCTCTCCTACTTGCGTGACGTTACACCGCGTCGGTGAGGTCCCTCGACTTCGCTCGGGATGACACAGCGATGCTCTCATCCGCCTTAATATCACACATGTGCGAGAACCGGATGGTTGCAGGTGGGGTGAACGAGAACCTTGGCAGCACCGTAGTGGGGCAGCGGGTTTACGAATACTGAACGGAGACAAATGGGACCAGACAAGCTCGTCCCTCCGCCGCTACGGCAGGCTGCCCCGACGGAACGTGTCGCAGAGCGAAACGGCACAGAATCAGCGCGGCGAGAAGACGTTCCAGGAATCGGCAAAGAATGCGATCGCCTCGTTGTTGTTATGAATTCGTCCGTTCGGCACATCGTGCAGAGTCATAGTCCACCGTTGCCGATTCACGGCTCGCATCATTCGTGACGTCGGCACGATGTATTTCTCTACGCGGCGACGGTCGAGACATCCGCTGATCCAAATGTCGTCCATGTAAAACGCCCCGTCCGGTGCGGTAGAGTAATCCCAAAGCCGTTCGTCGAAGAACCGGGGCTTGATTAGATAACTGCCGCATCCCGTGATCACCGCTACTTTACGCGGTTCGCGCAGCCGGTCGCCACGGGTGATCCAGGGATTTTTCCACCTTAAATCGCTCGGCATTGGAGCTCCCCGGAAGCAAAGCGCTGCATCCGGCAGTTGTCCCTCATAATAGATGTAGGTTTCCAGCGCATCGGACGGATAGATTCTGTCGTCATCGACCACGAAGACCAAAGTGTCCTTGCGCTCGCAAGCGAGTTCCGTCTGGACCGCGGGAATAAATTTGGTCGCCGGACCCCAATCCGTGTCGCACCGAATGATTCGCACTCGTGGAAGAGCCTGCAGAAAATCAGGAATGATGTAGCGCTTTCGCTGCCGACGCGAAAACTCTGGGACGGCGATAAGGATCTCATCCGGCGGCCGGGTTTGGTCGAGCAGACAACGGATAGTCGGCTCCAGGTTGTAGATACGGTCCGGCAGAGTAGAAAGCGAAGCAATGACCCTTCCTTGGCGGGCGCGCGGGTGCGCGGCGGCCAATGTTTGACGAATAAACTGCACCTGCTTGCGACGACGGTGTAGTACTCGGCCTATCAACGCCAAACCGACGATTAGCGGCGCGGTTGGAAGCAGCCATAGTACAAGGTTCATACTAACGACTCCCCAGCTGAACGGAGCCCTTGCAACGGCCGCCCGAATCACCTACCAATTCGCTCCCATTCTCACATGCGTGGCGTTGAAGCACTACCGGTCGCAGCTGATTCGATGATAACAGCGAATCCCCCGGGTTTTGCCATTGAGAAACAGGTCTGGGTCGCGGGACTGCTGCTGTTCCTTGGTTCATCTCTACTCTATTTCCTCACCCGCTCGCCGGGTCTCGATGAAATCGATTCGGTCAACTTCGCGATGGGCGTGCACCAATTTAACCTCTGGGAACATCAGCCGCATCCGCCCGGTTACCCGTTGTACATTTTTTTCGGTTGGATTAGTTCAATCCTGTTCGGTGCCGACCCGAATGCATCACTTCATGTTGCCTCAGCACTGGGAGGAGGACTGCTGGTAGGCACCTGGTTTATCACAATTCGACTTCAATTCAATCAGCGGCTTGCCTGGTGGGTAGCGGCCTGCCTCCTGATAACGCCGGTAGTGTGGATGACCTCGACAAAGGTTCTGACCGACAGCCTGGCCGCAGGCTTACTAAGCGCGCAAATTCTGACAGCCGTGTACTTTAGCCGAACCGGCGCCAGGCGGGCTCTCCTTGTGGCTGGCATGCTGGGTGCAGCTGCCGCTGGTACGCGGCCACAGCTGATCCTGGTAGTGAGCGTTGTTCTCGCAACGGCGTTGTTAGCCGGACCTTCGGTCGGAGGAAAGTGGGCATGGCTTGGTTGGGCGTGCCTGCTCGGCGGCTGCCTTATGTGGCTGGTGCCGATGTGGTACATCCAATCGGAACTGAAGCCGCAGGTCTCCGCTGGTTCGGTCTATCCCCAGCTGGTCTACAAATTTTGGGCGGGTCGGCTCGACAAACCGAGCATGTATTTGTTCGCCGCCAGTTGGACCTTTAAATACATCGCTACTCGTTGCGCGTTCCACTTTTTGGGCTGGTACGGCGTCGGCCTCGGATTTATCCAGAGCTGGCCGGCATTGATTCTGGGAACACTCGTTAGCACTATCGGTGTGGCGGCCTACCTGTTTGGCCTGCGCGGTCCGGCGGATGCGTCATTCTGGAAGTTCCACACCCCGTGGGCGGTCGTTCACATCGCCGCCATCTTTATCAGTTTACCTGCCACGCAGCGGTACTACGTCGTCATCTTTCCGCTAATCCTGGTGCCGGTGCTGGCCGGGTTTCTCAGAATGGAGCGGCCGTGGAACAGCGCCGTTTTCGCCGTTCCCGTTGTCCTCCTCCTAACCACCGTTCCAATCGCCATCGCCAATCACCGTGATGAAGCGCCGCCGATTCGATTGGTTAGGTATTTGCAGCAGCTCTATCTGCCGCCTCAACGGCAGAAGGTGGTGCTACTGTTAAGCACGCGAACGAAACGTCACGCCGAATGGTACTCTCCGGACTTCACGATCGTTAGTCCAATTCCACCTCCCGAGCGACTCCCGGAAATAACGAAGGATGCGGTTGCTGTTTACACGGATGATCCATGGGCCAGTTTACCGTCCCGGTGGACGCGCATTCCGATTAACGCGTTTACCCGCTCCGTCATTATATATTGGAAAGTCCACTACCTGGAGCTGTACTTCATTGACCGACAGAAGAGAGCATGACTCGCCACCGTCCCCGTTACCGAGAACAACTGTCGCCATTGTGAAAACCACGGCGGACCCTCTTCCATTTCCGCTGCAGCGAATGGGGGAACCGACTCAAAGCGAGAAAACTGGAAGAGAGCTCAAACGGGCCGCTTTACTGAACGCCATTGCGATGGTGGCTTCGAACTTCCGCGCAATCTTCACCTTGCTGATTGCCCGGCTGTTAGGGCCCATCGCGCTTGGCATTTTTTCGGTCGCGTGGGCAACGGCTGATCTGATCAGCAAGATCGGTATTTGCGGGCTCGACGACGCCGTAACAACCTTTGTCGGCCGCGCTGAAGCGGTCGGCGATCGAGACCGCAGCCGGATTTATTTTCGGATCGGGAGTCTAATCGCTGTCATTCAATCGGCAATGGTTGCAGCGGTGCTGAGTTTCGCCATGCCACACATTGGAGCAGCTCTCGGCTTGGATCGGCAACTGGCCAGTGCGCTGGCCATAATAGTGTGGGCACTTCCCGGAATCGCTTTGTACCGGATCAGCACTTCGGTTTCGCGGGGGCTGAAGGTGATGCAGCATGACATCTATTCTCGAGGCCTAACCGAACCGGCCGTCACCACGATTGCATTTTTGGTGGCAATGCCTCTCGGCGCCGGAGCATTCGCACCGGAAGCCGCTGCGATTGTTGGCAGCAGTGCGTCGGGCTTGATGGCGCTACTTCTGGCCGCGGGATTGTTTCAGGACAGGTCGCATCTATCTCTCGGATCGATGAAAAACGAGGCAAAATCGTTGGTTCGATACGCACTTCCGATCGGTGGCGATCAGTTTCTCAATGCGTTTATCTGGCGGGTAGACGTTATTATTCTGGGGTTCTTGGTTGGTCGTGCGCCGGGTGTGACCCTGACCACCCTGGGCATTTACGGTGCGGTGGCTGGCCTGGCCAATGGTCTGCGCAGGGTTAGTCAGCCGTTCACACCTATCTTCGCACCGGTGGTTGCCGGAATGACATCGATAGGGGCGCACGCTGAGGCGGCGAAGACCTATTCGCGCCTGCTCCAATGGATGCTGTGGATCCTGCTGCCGGCAACAGCGGTGATGATCCTGGCCGGCGGAACCATTATGACGGTCTACGGCAAAGGCTTCGAAACCGGTGCGCAATGGCTGGCGATCGTTGCGATCGCCTGCGCGATCAACGCGTTTGTGAACCTGGGTGAAACCGTCATTATGGTTCAACGTCCCGGATTGAACCTGATTAATTCGATCGTAACCTGTATTGCCGGTAGCACAGCCACTTTCCTTTTCATCTCCCAATTAGGCGTCTTGGGAGCGGCGTTAGGTATTCTAACGACCTACTCGATCCAGGGTCTGTTCCGAACGATCATATTGCGGGTCCTTTTTCGTTGGCCGAGTCCCTGGGCCGATGTCCGGCCAGTGGTGATAGTTTCGCTCGTCGGTATTGTTCCGGCAGTAGTTTGCCGGTCCCTTTTTCCCGGGATCATCGGTCAGCTGTCGGCGGCAACGATCTGCATTGCAGTATTCGCCGCCGGTTGGTTCTATCATCAACGGTCACACCCTGCTGGATGAGTCGCATCTTTATCACCGGCGCCAGTTCCGGAATCGGACTCGCCACCGCAACAGCGCTACTGGCACGGGGCGACGAAGTTTGGGGAACATCGCGCAGCGGGACTTCGTTACCCAAACATGAACGGTTCCATGCGGTTCAGCTGGACTTGGAAAGAGCTGACGAAGTCGAACTCTCATTTCGACGGGCCCTAACTGAAGCGGGCCACTTTGATGTGGTGATTAACAACGCCGGAAGCGGTCACTTTGGGCCCGCTGAGCGCTTATCGCAGGACGAAATCTCACGGCAGTTTCAGGTGGTCTTCTTTTCGCACGTACGGTTGATGCAGCTCGCCCTGGGCGAAATGCGGATGCGCGACAGCGGTCGGATTATCAACGTCACTTCACTGGCAGCGCTCCTGCCGGTCCCGTTTATGGCGGCATACAACGCCGCGAAGTCGGCAATGGCTTCGTTCACCATGTGTCTGCAAATTGAACTCGGACATGGTAACGTCCGAATCATCGATGTACAACCCGGTGATATACGAACGAACTTCAATGATGCGGTCAAACGCGGCAGCGATCCGGTTAATCAGCAGCGGGTCGATAAGACCTGGGGAACAGTCGACAAGAACATGAAGGCGGCGCCCGACCCGGAGGTGGTCGCTCGAACAATTTTGAAGCTGATTGATCAAAAAAATCCTCCAAGGCAGGTCGTTGTGGGTGATGTTTTCCAGGCTAAAATTGCCCCTTTCATTTTCCGGTTCCTGCCGCAGCGCACCCGGATTTGGGGCCTGAAAATGTATTACGGACTATGAAAGCAGCGATTAATGAAGCCGTGGTCCTGATGGCCGGCGCCGGCTCGAGGTTAAATTCCGGCAGCGTTGCCGGACTCAAGCCGCTGACGCCCGTGATGGACCGGCCCCTGGTCTTATACATCCTGGAGTCTTTGAAGGCGGCTGGTATTCGAACCGTGCACGCGATCGTCGGCCACCAACGCGACACGCTGGTGAAGTCGGTGGAAGCGCTTGCCCCGGCTGGGATGAATATTCAGTTCCTCGTTAACTCCGAATGGCGACGACAAAACGGAGTCTCCGTGCTGGCTGCCGAAACTCACGTGAAATCTCCATTTGTGCTAACGATGAGCGATCATCTCTTTGACCCCGAGCTGTTAGACGTATTGCTGCGTCACGCTCAAAGAGACAAACTCAACCTGGCGATTGATCGGAAAATTGAAGCCATTGTCGATATTGACGACGCGATGAAGATCCGCACCAGCGGCGATCGGGTGATTGCGATTGGCAAAGAATTATTGGAATACGACGCCATCGACACCGGGTTGTTCGTGGCTAACGACGAACTATTTACTCATCTCCGAAGGGCCGTCCGAAATGGTGATTGCAGCCTGGCCGACGGCGTGCGTTCGATGGCTGCCGCGGGCAAGCTTCGCATAATCGATGTTGGCGACGCATGGTGGCAGGACGTCGATACCCCCAGGACGTTGGTCGCAGCCGAGAATCACCTACGCTCGAGACTGACCAGTAGCTCCCTTGCCGGAACTGGATCTGGCACTCAGCGCTAGAGTAGCGGCAGAAACGGTTAGCCACAGGTGGAGAATCCACGGCGACAAGTCGAGTAAAGCGAGGATCAAGAAGGCGAGAATCGCCGCGTCACGCTTGGTGAACTGCAGGATCCACCACATCAAATTGTCGTTCAACTTTCCGGTTCCGGCCCCGGCCATCAAACGGCGGTGCCGCGGGTAAAGCGCCCCACGAAGCTTCTCCGACTCGGGCCCGGCGCTGAGTTGCACTCGGCGCAGCGACCACTCGTTAACCGCGATCACCGCGGCACACAGCAGTCCTTCCAGCAGGTAAAAGGAGGATCCGGAACGGAAGAGGCCGAAGCCGAGTCCAATTACGTAAAGAATACTTCCGGCCATATCGAGGAAGTCATCAACACGGCCGCCGCGTTCGGATTCCTGGTAGGTCGCCCGCGCAATCTCGCCGTCACATCCGTCCACCACGCTGTAGATCTGAAAAATGAGCGCGCCAACGACGATACTGACGTAGTCGCCGCGACTCAGGCAGATGAACGCGAGCACCGGCAAAGCGAACGCGCAGGTTGTCCACGCGGTCGGGGTGATGTCATAACCCAGAAGGAAGCGACTGAGCCAACGCGATAGCGGGCGGTTCAAAAACCGCGAGATAATGCCGTCTTGTGATTTGGCGGAGTTCCGCAAAAGCGCCCGTTCACACATACCGAAGTCGGCGGACGTCTGGACGAGTTGCCACGATTCTTGCGAAGAACGGGGTGGCAAACTGTTTAGGAACTGTGTCGATAGTTTATTCCACCAAAGGATAGTTTCTTCCGGAGCTTCGTCGATGTAAACAGCCGGCACCTTGTGGAGCAATTCTGCCAATCCGTTTCTTCGAACAAAAACGCGGGTGTGGAGCACGCGAGCTCCGGCTGGAATTGTTTTCAGCGCCTCGGTTAGGCGAATGCGGGTAATTCGCGGATGCCGGGGCAGCCAGCGGGACCCGGAGGGCACATTTGGGTGCCAAAGAATGACGACCTGAACAATTTCGTCATTCGAGCGAGTCTCGACGAACTCATTGAGCGCCAGCACTAATCGATCAAGCAGATGTAGCCCACCAATCCGCCACCCGGCCGCTTCATCAGCGAGAATCAGAAAAGCGCCATCAGAACTCAAAGTGAGCGACTGTAGATCCGGTAAGTTTTGTATTTCGCCGCGCCCATGCTCTCGATGAATCGGTTGACCATCACGTTGTCCTCCAGAGTCATGCTTAGTTCACCTGTAAAACCGCGTTTGAATGCCTCATCCATCACGTGAAGCACCAGCATTTCGGCAATCCCGGACCGGCGATACTTCTCCACCACGCCGAGCGCGACCAAACGCCCGGTCCGCGTTTTCATTCGGTAGTAAAGCAGTTTTAACAATCCAATTGGTAGACCAAACGTAGTTAGGCGACCGTTTTTCAGATGACGCAAAGCAACATTGATATCGGGAATGGCAATAACAAACCCGATCGGGTCCTCACCGATCTCGGCGAGCAACGTGGCCGGAGCGACCAAAAGCGGCTTCATTTCTTTGGCCATGTGATCGGCCTCCGGCTCGGTGAACGGAACGAAGCCCCAATTCTTCTGCCATGCTTGGTTGTAAATCGTGCGGATCTTTTGGCCTTCACCCTCCAAATCCTTCAGGTTGATGGGCCGGATCTTCACGCCGTACTTACCGGCACGCGCCAGTGCGATCTTCCGGAGCCGTTGGGCCGGAGCCGGGTACTCCGAAAACCACCATGCGAACCAATCCTTCGCTTTGGCAAACCCGCAGCTCTCGATCAGAGTGGCATAATAGGGCGGATTGTGAGCTGTCAGGACCGTGGGTGGATGCTGAAACCCATCGATCAACAGGCCACACACGTAATTCGTCGAGTAATCGATTGGCCCCATGACTTCCGTTCGCCCTTTCTGGCGCACCCAATCGGATGCTGCGTTGAATAGCGCCTCGGCTACTTCGCGATCGTTGATGCATTCGAACAGCCCGAAACAACCAACGTTCGTTTCATGTAACGCATTGTAGTTAGGATCGTCGCTGGCCATGATCCGGCCGACGATTTTCCCGCCGCGGCGCGCCAGAAATAAGGCTGCGTCTCCGTGCTGATAAAACGGATGTTTTGTTCGATCGAGAAAAGCCTGGCGTTCTATCACTAGCGGCGGCACCCACGCCGGATCGTCGCTATAAATTTGCCACTGAAAGTCGATGAATGCGTTGCGCTCGGACGCCTTCTCAACGGTGGAGATCTGGATCGACATCAAGTAACTGCCGTTTGCGGCTGGGTGATCTCTTCGACTAACGAACGGGCCAACCGTTCCTGTCGGATGATAGCAAGTGCCAGAAACCCGTTAAGGACAGTCAGTTCCAGCCAAAACCACCACCCCGGCCGGTCCATGATCAAAAAAAGAAACAAGAAGAACATCCGCGTGTTCGTCATCAGGAATCCCCACAATCGCAGCATCGGGCGCGCATTCGCCTGGTAATGTTCCTGTAAACCATTCGGCACCTGTGACGGAAACTCCCGCTCTGCTACGTCGCGGAGCTGCCGCAGGTGTGGTGACAAAAGCTCCTGCTGCCAGGTGAACTGAACATAGAGCATCAGCATCAACTTGGCCCATGGATCGTTATTCCACCGCAATTGTCTATACTCGTGGCGAAGCGTGTCAGTTGAATCCCAGTCCGCTCGGCTTCGATCCTTGACGAAAAACAGATACGCGTTTCTGAAGTAGTCGGCGGCCGCGCCTTGCAGGCCGTGGCTGAGCGCGGCGGCAATGACCACAATCACAATCGCCGGTGACGCACCTTCGAACAGACACCGCAGGCCGAGGTGAATATAAATGCTCAGAAAAATCAGATGGTCGAAAACGCTGTCGATCACCCGGCCGGTTCGACTCTTTTGGTTGAGTAGGCGGGCGAGTTGCCCGTCGGCATTATCGAGCACGTTCGCGATCACGTGCAGCACCATACCCATCATGTTAATCCGGAGATCGCGATAGAAATAAAGGTGACCTGCGCAGATCCCGCAGATGCCGCCTATAACGGTTACCGTGACCGGCGTCAGCTTCAGCCGTGCGCACAATCGCGCGACTTGAAAGCCTACCTTCCTGTAGAAAAAAAGGTCGAGCACACCTTCGACATCGCGGGCCTTGTAGGTGCTCTCCAGGGTAGAAATCGCCGGATCAGTTTGCGCGGGCATCTGGAACACCAACGGAACCGCCTCAGGCGTTCTGAAGCGCGGCCGGCGCTAGTGTGTCGGCAAGAATATTCAGCGCTTCGTCCAAATCGGCACGCGTATGGTTCGCGGTCACGCACGCCCGAAAACAGACCCGGTTCAGGGGAACCGCGGGATAATCCACCGGCGCGACCCACAGTCCGCGGCGGCGCAACTCGTGGCCTAACCGGTACATTCGCTCCCGCTCACCGATCACGATCGGCATGATGTAGGTGGTCGAAGTTCCGGTGTCGACTTCCATGCTGCGGAGCTGGGAATGAAAATAGTCCGCGTTCTCCCACAACTGCTTCCGTAACTCGCCCTGCCGTTGGCCGATCTCGAGTGCCTTCAGAATGCCGGCAACCACAACGGGCGGCAAAGCGCACGAGTAAACGTATGGGTGCGCGTAAAAGCGCAGGTAATCGAGCGTTTCCGCCGATCCGGCAACAAAGCCACCGAGCGCGCCGAACGCCTTCGAAAACGTGCCGTAGATCAGCGGGATCCGATCTTCCACGCCGAACTTTTCCGCAGCGCCGCGGCCATTGGCCCCGCAGGCCAGCATCGAATGCGCTTCGTCAACGAAGACGCTCGCGCCGTGTGAGTGCGCGATGTCGATCAGCTCCTTCAGATTCCCGAAGTCGCCGTCCATGGAATAAATGCCTTCGACGATCACCAGCTGCCGACGGCCCGCCTGGCGGGTCAACGCAGTATCAAGGGACACCGGGTCGTTATGCTCAAACTTCTCGGTGCGACATCGGGATAGGATCGCGCCATCGCGCAGGCTCAAATGCGATCGATTATCGAGAATTGCTACGTCGGATTTGCGAAGGAGTCCCGAGATCGTTCCCAGCGCCCCACCAAATCCACTGTTGAAGAGCATTGCATCTTCACGTCCAAGAAAGCTCGCGAGCTGCCGCTCCAAGTCACGGTGGAGGTCTGTCATGCCCGACAGAACTGGAGCGCCGCAGGCCCCAAGACCATAGTCACGCAGCGCTTCGTGGGCGGCGGCAATTACTTCAGGATGGTTAGCCAGTCCCAAGTAATTGTAGGAACAGAAATTAATGACGGAATGCGGCTTACCGTCGTAGTTGATGGTGGTGCGCGCATCAGCCGTGGAGAGCATCTCCGGCTCGTAGAGTTCTCGCGCCCACGCGCTATCGCGCACCCATTTTGTAAATGTGGGCGGAGCCTGAAGTGGATCTCGCGTTTCACCCGCGAGAAAATTACTTAAACTGAGTTTGAACGGATCTTCGTCCATTGCCTTATGTAACACCCACTGCGGGGCTTTTTCGGGACCCCCGTGGAGTTCGCATATCGGGGCACCTATTTTAGCGGGTCTGGACGGCACGACAAGGCTTAAAGTAAAACAGCTTCGCGAGTCCGGGGACGTGAGCGAGGGAAGGCGCACACGGGTCCGACCCTATTTTCGCGTCGTCCTGAATACGTAATCCCACAAGGGCGAGCTCACCCCGTAGCCAGCGTGATCGTCCTGGTAATGATGCCGCAGATGGTACTGCTTGAGCCACTTCCAGATGCCGCGTTTCATCCCGAAATGGTGGGTGGCATAATGAATTGTGTCATAACACACATAGCCAAAGCCGAATCCGGCAAGTGTGGCCGGCGCGAATCGGCCCAGCGTGAAGATGAACACGACATAAAAAACGATTGCTAATGGCACGCTGATAATCGGCGGCATAACAAGGCGGGTCGCGTCATTCGGATAGTCGTGGTGCACGCCGTGCATGATGAAGTGCAGCATCTTTCCGATCCTCGTCTTCGGCTCATAATGGAACACGTACCGGTGAATGACGTACTCCAGCAGGCTCCAGATCAGAACGCCTACCACAAAAAATAAAAGAACCGAAACCACCGACAATTTCTTCTGGGCGAATGAGAGGTACAACATCAGGCCAATGATCGGTCCGTAGAGCACCGCCGGAGTGGCGGGGTGCACGTGAGAAAAGAATTCCATGAAGTCGCTATCGAACATGCGCACGGTCTCGTTTTTGGTAGAAACGAACATCTTGTTCATCGCTTTATCAGACCTTGGCTACTTCTGGCGCGTAACAAAATTCACCGGGCGAGGTTGCGGTTGGTCGTAGTTCGCTGGGCCTAACCGATCCTTCTTTGGTTCGCTCAATTCTGGAAAACAGTGTGTAGCGCTTGTCGAAAATGAATTGGAACAGCAGACGGGTCCACGAAGGATGAAACTTCAGGTTATCGTAAAACTCCGGAGCCATTGCCTTGAGCCGGGGCAGGTTATTCCAGGGAATCGATGGCAGGTCGTGGTGCTCGTTGTGGTAACCCATGTTCAGACACACGCGATTGATCGGCCCGTAGTAACTGTAAGTCTCCTGGTCGGGATCGTTGGTGTAATGCTCCTGGATCCACCGGGCGCCAACCGGATGCAGCCCGATGGAAAAGAATGAAGAGAACGCCAGGTATAAAAACCCTGCCCATCCGAAGAAGTAAATGATGCTGACATCGTAGATCGCTGCGCAGACGAGGTTCAGCACAAACCACCGATCCCGCATCGTGATCGCTTTCAAGCGTGGCGGCCGAGTGAGCTGAAACACCGGAAAGAACATCAGCCACAGCGCCTTCCGGTACCAGCGGTTCCCCACCAATCGCGCCTCCCATACATTCGCGAGATCGGCGTCATGCTCATAATCCCCCTGATGAGAATGATGTTTGAGGTGGTAAACTCGAAATCCCATCGCGCCGGCCGTCAGGTTGGGCAAATCGGCCAGGATCGCGATCAGGATGTTCCAGGTTTTCCGGCGCAAAATTAAGTTATGCGTCGCGTCATGAATGATGACGTAATTCGCGTGGTCAGCGAAAGCCCCAATGCAGTACGCCACCAACAGACTGAACCACCAGTAACTCATCCCTAGTCTGCCGAACCACCAAGCCAGCACGGTTTGGCCGGCAACGATCCCGAGCGCGATCAAAGCAGTCCACGGATTGCGCACCATCAGCTGCCGGACTTCCGGATGCGCCTTCACGATCGCGCGTGCTCGGCTCACGTGCGGATGGTCAGCCTCGGAGTGAAAAAAGCGCCCCTTCATTGCTCAGGGGAGAGTGCACGTACACGGAGGCTTTTTCAAGGGTCAGGACGAGGCTGGGCCTCCCAAAGGCACCGGACCGGCGTATGCAGCGACGCGATTCCGGCAGCAGTCGATGCGCTTGGGGCAGGTGCGCCCTAGCGCGCGGGTAGGCAATCATAATCGACAAACCTGCAGGATGAAGCCCGACGGAATTTGCAGCCAATCGCACACTGAAGTTGGGCCATGGTGTTTGTAATCCCCAAATCAATCCAGCACCGTAGGGCCTCCGAGCTACGGCCGAGGCGACCATGCTGTCACAGTTAACGTTACCAAGAAGTGAGACACAGCGCGTGAATTCTGTCGCAAAACTTCGGAGTTGGTTAGGCATGACCACTGCCGCCGAATTCCGCATTGCGCTAGCTGTCCTGGTAATCGGTTGCGCGTTCAAGTTGCTGAACGTCTTTTTGCTGCGGTTCGACAGCGACGAGCCGCAGCATTTACATGTCGTTTGGGCATGGACGCAGGGCCTGGTTCAATACCGAGACCTGTTCGACAATCATATGCCTCTGTTTCAGCTGGCCTGCGCTCCGATCCTCGGCTTGTTAGGCGAACATGCCGCAGTTCTCTACTGGATGCGCCTCCTCATGATTCCGCTCTATGTGGTGGCGCTATGCTGCGTCTATCGCATCGGCCAGATCACATTCTCTCGGAATGTCGGGGTTTGGGCAGCGCTGCTGGTGTCTGCCATCAGTGCATACCATTTCTGTTCCACCGAGTTTCGCACCGACAATGCCTGGACCGTTCTCTGGCTTCTGGGTCTTGTCGTAATCACCCGGCGTCCATTCGAACTCCGTTCTTTGATGGTCGCCGGCTTACTGCTGGGACTGGCTTTTGGGGTATCAATGAAAACCACTCTGATGCTGACAACAATCGTTTCCGCATTCGGAATCGCGGTTGCACTGGTGGGTTGGCGTCGATTGCATCTGTCGGCCGCGCGGCTTGGTGCTGGGGCGGCAATCTTCAGCGTATGCATGGCGGTCGTGCCGCTGATCATTTTCGCCTTTTTCGCTGCCCAGGGAATTTGGTCCCAGTTTGTGCACTGCGTGTTCACGCACAACCTCGAACCGCCAACCACGAAGATTTACCTGAAGCCGCTGATGTTTGTGTTTGGCGCACCAACGGTGATCTACATTACGCGCCAGTTAGTCAGGAATGAGGCGAACCCGGTTGTGGCGTTCCGCCGGGCTTTCGTTTGCCTAACGTGCGGCATGTATTTCTTCTTGATGCAAGGATTCTGGCGGCACCTTACCCGCGAAGACTATCTGGCCTTATTCCCTCTTCTTGGGCTTGTAATCGTGGCCCTGTTAGGAAAGGCGTCTGACTTTCTCGAAAGGCGCGGTATCATGCCACCGCTGTTGCGGACGGTGCAGTTGCCCGCGGTCGTAACTTCGCTCGTTCTGGTGCTGGACCTGGGGTTGCGCCTTCCTTTGACTAACGAAGCGGCAAAAGAAATCAACCGGGTCCGCGATGTCCTGGCTGTGACAAGACGATCCGACCTGGTGTTTGATTGCAAAGGCGAAGCGGTCTTCCGCAACCGATCAGTCCGGTATGTCCTGGAATCCATTACCAGCGGCCGCGTCGAGCGTGGAGAAATGCCGGACGACTTCGAAACCCAACCGCCACAGTCCCGCGCCCGGGTTGCAGTCATCGGGGGCGAATTGTCCGAATACGCGGAGGAATTTATCGAACACAATTATCTTCCGGTGGGTCACGGCATCATGGTGGCTGGGTACGCGCTGCCGGGCGCCTCGAGCCCAGAGACACCGCATCATTTCCACGTTGCCATGGCCGATCGCTACCAGGTGGTAACCGGTAATGGAGATTCCGTGCCGGGACTTCTGGACGGAACCACCGCCAACGGTGCTCGATTTCTCGACGTCGGGGAGCACACCTTTGTTTCGGATATGACGGGCGTTCCGCTGGCGATTCTGTGGGCACAGGCGGTTGAGCGTCACTTTACCAACTTTTTAACGGCACCGGCACCGCGCCCTGTTTATCGGCCAACGCCGGTGAGAGAGGGAGGCCGACGCATCGTTGACATGGCAGACGACGTTCCGGACCCGTTCTTTCGCCCAATTACCTTTCTTTCCGGCGCGCCATGAGGCCCTGATTCGGGCCCGACGCGGATGGCCCCGAGTTGGGTTCGGGAGGTCCCAACAGACATACGTAGGATAATTCCCGACAAACGATTAGGGTCCCCGTTCAAGCGCGTCTCCCTTAGAAAGGAGGCGATGCCAGTGAACGCCCTTTGCCTAAACGAGCAGTCGCGACTGCTGCTCGTGGCACCGCATCCCGATGATGAGTCCCTAGCCTGCAGCGTTATCCTGCAACGGGCGGTTCGCGCGCGGGCGGCCATCAAAGTCATTTACGCGACGGACGGTGATAACAATCTGTGGCCTCAACGGATGGTGCAGCGGAAATGGCGGATTACACCTTTCGATCGAGCTGAATGGGGCCGCCTTCGCCGCCAGGAAGCGTTCAGGCCCTAACGACGCTTGGCGTGGAGCATTCGGAAGTCGAATTTTTGGCGCTGCCGGATCAGGGCGTTACAGATATGTTGTTGTCGGATTGCGAACCGATTCTGAACCGGCTCGCTCAATACATCACGCACTGGGGTCCGACTCACATTTTATGTCCGGATATCAGTGACATTCATCCAGACCACAGCGCGCTTGGCGTTATGCTGAGGCTGGTTTCAGAGCGACTTGATGCGGAGGCCCGGAACCATCCGATTTGGAATTTTCTCGTTCATGGAAATAACCCGGAATTTAGGACTCGCGCCGTGGTATTACCGCAGACGACCGACGAAACCATCACGAAGCTAAAGGCAATCAACTGTCACAAAACACAGTTAAAATTATGGCGAAGCCGATTTACGTCTTACGCGCTGGAACCAGAACGTCTCGCGCGCGGACGATTAAATCTGAACCCGTTAGGCGACAACTCGACCCCGCGGCGGAACACATTGCGGTTTCTAGTCACCACACCGGGCCGTTTCAAAGCGTTCTTCAAAAGGCGACCGAAATTATTGTTGCTCGGACATGCTCCATCTGGCCAGACACGATCGCTGTGCGTGCCGGTTTGTGATCCAGACAATGGTTCAACGGCACTTGAGACTGGAACGGGTGAATGCGCCGGAGTCGCCGCGATAGAAGCTTTGGCGCCTGGTGAATTGCAGGTCGATATTCCCCTCAACTCATTTTCGGTCGAGCACGAGATTTACTTAAAGCTAGAGATGCGCGGCATTTTTTTTGATGTTGCGGGTTGGACGCAAACCCGCGAGGGACGAAGCCTGGTCGGCATGGCCGAAGACGATGCGCCGGTAGGGCTTTCCCTGGCCCTGAATTGATCAGGGCATCGCCGGCGCTCCGCCAGCAATGGCAGAACCTGACGGTTCGCACCTGAACGTCCCTTCAATAAAAACGCGCGAGAGTGGTCGAACCGCGCGCAACGTGCGACGGGCAGGCCCATTCTAATGCCGCCTAACGGCTCTGCGCGGTCGCCGCGAGTGCAACCGTTTGTGAAGCAGGGAAACTAGTCCTGCTTATTTGCTGGTATCGTGCGGCGCCTCTTGCTGCTGATAACCGGCGTCATCGTGCTGGATGTAATGCCGTCGAGGCGCATACGCGGGCGCATATCCCCCGTAAACCGGAGCATATCCGCCATAGTATCCGCCGTAGTATGGATAACCGTACGGATAGTAGGCGTAAGGCGCATATCCGTAGGGGTCGCCCCAATACGGCCAGCCGCCGAAGGCGATGCTGAACCCGCCGTACCCGCGTCCATATCCATACCAACCGTGCCCGTGCCAACCATGGTTATTCCATCCATGCCCGTTCCAGCCATGGCCCGACCAACCACTCCGAGCGTAAGCACCACCGCGGCCGTAACCTCCATGGAACCCGCCGCCGTGGAACCCACTCATGCCGTGAAAGCCACCGGCACGTCCGCCACCACCGCCGTGACCGCGAGCGGCCGCCGAAGAGGCGAAGACTATGACCGCTACTCCCACAATTGCTGCGACGCAAATTTCGCGAAGCCTCATATTTCCTCCTTATTTAATGTACGCCAAACACTGACAAATTGATTCAACGGTGTCTCCTGGGACCAAAGTCCTATGAGATTGACGCTGTAAATCCCTGGCGGCTCAAACAGCATCCTCATGCGGGTGGCCTATTGGCGACCGATCAGAAGTGAGCGCACGAATCTCTTATGTCAGACCACACCAGGCACGCCGATTATGCAGTTCCGTTTCCCTCGCCGTAAAGGATTTACCCGCGAAACTTCGTCCGCGATCTGGATCGCGGTCCCAGTCATTATCGTTGGCTTGGGGTTAGCGGTTTATCTCCGACGAAAAAACCTGGCGGAAAGCCGACGGTCGCGCCGGCGCTGGATGGGACCAGAGGAACTACCGGTCTTGAAAACTCCACCGCCGACGGATGAATGGGTGAGCGAGCCGCAGGTCCAATCCGAGGTTCCGACGAGTTTGGCTGGTGCGGGCGCATCAGTGACCTCAACTGCATTTGGACTGGTTGACGACGCTGTAGTGGAAGAAGAGAGGCCGCGCGCTGACGAATTTGTCATTCCAAACCTCGTTGGGCCGTCCGCAAAATTAGATGTGGAGCGATCGGCGACTTCGCAATCCGTCCAGCCAGCTTTTGAAAGCGTGCCCCAGAAGCCTTCGCGATCACGTCGACGCGGCGTCCGCCGAGTTGCCGCCGGCGCCCTTA
>JBJMXE010000056.1:0-20557 GCA_045809745.1 Chthoniobacterales bacterium
CAAACAGAAAAAAGATAACGACTCCGGGCCAGAAGATAATCCGCCTTCCCCGACGCCCGCCGAAGGGGAGAGTCAGGCTTCGCCGTCACCTGGAGAGGGCGAAGGCTCAAACCCGGAGCAGACGCCGATACCAAGCGCGAGTCCGCAAAAAAAGTTTGCCGGCGATATAAAGGGTAATCAATCGAACCAATCCCCTGCTCCGGACCAGTCTCCACAAGTGGCCGATACCGAGCCGGATCAAACAGGAGAGATGACGGAGCGGCAAGCGCGGGCGCTCCTGGAGTCAACGAAGAACGACGAAGCGCGGGTCCAGCTTGATGAACGCAGGGCAGCGCGCCATGTCTATAAGGATTGGTAGGTCTGGAGGAACTCGAGGGCTAATGCCGCGTCTACGCCAAACACTGGTTGCCTGCTGCGCTTTGAGCATCGCAGCGCCAACGCTTGCTGTCGCTGCCCCGGGTGTGACCGCCGTGTTGAGCAATTCAGAAGCATACGTAGGGGAGGTGGTTCAACTCGAAATTCGCGTAACCGATGCCGGAAGCGCTGCGGTGCCCGTCGAAATCGCCGTCGATGGTCTTGAGATCCATCAGACTGGCACCTCACGTCAGATCGAGATGCGAAATTTTACGGCAAGTTCAAGCACCACTTACAATTACACGGTTCTTCCCCTGAAAGCCGGCACCTACAAAATTCCAGCGCAAACGGTGCAGGTTGGCGGCAGTTCGCTGCGCACGCCTGAACTGACCCTGCGAGTAAACGCCGCGCCGGGCGGACAAAGTTCAGCAGGCGCGGGCGGCGCCGCCACCGCGAATTCGGGCCGTCTTGCCTTCGCGGAGCTGATTGTTCCGAAAAAGACAGCGTATGTCGGCGAAATGATACCGGTGGTTGTTCGGTTATGCTTTGCCACGCGAGCGCGCCTAACGGATCTGCCGGAGATCACGGCGCAGGGGTTCACTACGCAGAAGTTGCAGGTGCCAGATCAGCCGACTCAGGAGACGATTAACGGCAAAGAATGGGAAGTGTTTACGTTCAAGACAGCAATCTCGCCTACTCGCGCCGGGAAATTCGAAATCGGCCCGGTGCGAGCGAGCGGCCTGGTTTCTGTGCCGCGGAGGCACGGCACTTCGCGCGGCCGTTCTCCGTTCGACATGTTCGATGATCCCTTTTTATCGGATCCATTTTTCCGCGATCCGTTTGGCAACTTGACTCAGCAACAGCGGGTGCCGGTGTTGAGCGAACCGGTAACGCTCGAGGTCAAGCCGCTGCCTCCGAATGCCCCGCCAAGCTTTGCCGGCGCGGTTGGCAATTTCACGATGGTGGCGGAGGCGAAGCCCAAGACTGTCCAGGTAGGCGACCCGATTACTCTCACCGCCACCATCTCCGGCCGCGGAAATTTCGATCGAATGAATGCGCCGGTGTTGGAAGACGAGAACGGCTGGCATAAATATCCACCCTCTTCGAAGTTCAAACAGGACGATGAGGTTGGAATCAGCGGCCAAAAGACATTTGAGAGTGTCATCTCCCCTAACGAAAAAAAATCAGCGGTTCCAGCGCTGGCCTTCTCCTACTTCGATCCGGTGAAGCAGCAATACGTAACCCTGCGAAGCGATCCAATGCCGGTTCGCATCGAAGGCGGGAGTGCGGCTACAGCAGCAGCATCCCCGGCCTCGGCGGGGGCTCCCGTAACTTCAGCTGCACCGGCCGCAAATTCTGCCAGTTCGCCGACTGCCAGCCCGCCTCCGCGTGACATCCTCTATCAGCTGACCGACCAGCCAGCGCAGACCCAGTCGTTCAAACCGCTTTTTGCGGATGGGAGATTCTGGCTCGCCCAGCTGCTTCCATTGCTGGCGCTTACGGCTTTCATTGGCTGGAACCTGCGCGCTGCTCATTTGAGGAATCGCGACGCTCACACGATCGCCGCGTTACAGCACGAATTGGCCGATCTCGGCCGGCAACTTCGGCGTTCGGATTTACCTCCAAATCAGTTGTTTCCTCAAGCGTCGCGCTTTGTGCAGGTGAAAACAGCGCTCGCCGGGAATATCAATCCCAGTACGGTGGACGCGGAAACGGCCGCGCGCGTATTTAAGCTCGATGAATCGGAACGAGCGCAGCTTCGGAAAATTTTCGAGCAAAGCGACGAACTCCGCTACAGCGGGGCGGCCAACGGCCACACTTCGGTTTCGCAGGATCAGCAGCGAGCGGTCTTCCGGTTTGTGGAGGGATTACGAACATGACGCGAACCAGGACCAAATGGACACACCTGCTGCAGTGTTTCGGACTGCTGACTCTATTTGTTCTGGCATCAACTGCCTTCGCAGCGCCCGACACAAAGTTCAGTCGCGCTAACGATGAATTCGCCAACGGCAAAATGCCTGAGGCTATCCGGGACTACGAAGCTCTCGTCCAGGAAAAAAAGTGGAGTGCACCTTTGTTCTATAACCTGGGTAATGCATTTTTTCGCACCGGTGACTTTGGACGTGCCATTCTGAATTACGAGCGCGCCCTGGCGCTCGACCCGCAGCAGCCTGAGACCGTCGCTAATCTCACGCTCGCTCGCGAGGAGGCACGATCTCTCGAACTCCAACACGGTCGGATGATAGGAACGCTTCTGAAAAACGTTACCGAGAATCAGCTGACCGTTGCCGCGTCTGTCGGTGTGTGGATGGCAATCTTTGCCGTAGCCGGGATCATTTTCAATCGGCGACGAACATTTGTTTTCGGTCTGATAGCAGCCGCTGCCGTTGTCGTCGCCGTTGGATGCGCCATGCTTGTATACCAAATCGACAACTCCCAGGCCGGCCTCGCGATCGTTACCGCCCGCGAGGTTCAGGCCCGTCTGGCAACGGCCGATAACGCCGCCAGCGTGCTGCAACTTCCATCCGGCAGCGAAGTCGGAATTCTGAGCCGCCGTGGCGATTGGACTTACGTGATTCTTCCAAACAGTTCGAGGGGCTGGATCCCGAGCAACACCGTCGAACAGGTGCGGTTATAGCCCGGCGCTTTCTTAGCCGGTTGAATTAGGGCCGCAGACACGCCCTGCTCGACACCGGGTTCCGCCACGATCGGTTTTCACAAGTTGAGAACGCGCCAAATGCCCACATGTTGAACTGAGATGAACCCCGAGATGGATATAGGAACGAACAAGAAAGCGTTCCAGATAAATCTCGACGCCAAACGATATGGCACATTTGCCGAGATCGGCGCAGGCCAGGAGGTGGCCCGACGTTTTTTCCAGGTGGGCGGCGCTTCCGGCACGGTGGCGAAGACGATGTCGGCTTACGACATGACATTTAGTGACGCGATCTACGGTCCCACCGACCGATATGTCAGCCGCGCGCGGTTACACACCATGCTGGACCGAGAATACGATCTCCTGATTGAGCGATTGGACAAAAAACTGGGCAGTCAGCGAACTTTCTTTGTATTCGCCGACACCGTAGCGGCGCGGAGTTTCAAACTCAGAAACGAGGCACACGGCTGGCTCGGGATCCGTTTCCAGACCGAGCTGCGCGGTCCCTCCAGTGAAATCATCATCCATGTCCGCATGCTGGACGAAGCAAATGTCGATCAGCAGGAGGCGTTAGGCGTCATCGGCGTCAATCTACTTTACGGGGCCTTCTATCATCGACAGCCGGAAAAGTTGATCTCGTCTCTACAGGAGAACCTTGTCCCCGGCAGGATCGAAGTGGACATGATAAAATTCTCCGGTCCTGCATACCAAGGGGTCGACAATCGCCTGATGAGCCTGCAGCTCGTAAGCCAGGGACTTACCAGCGCGGTCATGTTTAGAGCGGACGGAGAAACGGTTCAGCCGGCTGAGGTCTTCTACAAGAAAGCGATCCTGGTCGAACGCGGAAGCTTCCGGCCGGTGACGTGTGCGACTAACGACATGCTGGATGGAGCGCGGCGGGTGTTCGTGGAAAAATGTGGCTGCGCGGAGGATCAGCTGGTGGTGCTGATGGAAATGACGCTGGAGAATCTGTTATCCGAAGGTCAGCTCAATCATGCGGACTTTCTGGCACGGGTAGATATTCTCGGCGCTTTGGGTCGGACCGTTTTGGTTTCCAGATTCGGCGAGTATTATCGCCTCGCGGCTTATTTATCGCGCTACACCAATCAAATGATCGGGCTGGTGATGGGGGTCCCAAGCCTGATGGAAATTTTCGATGAACGCTACTACTCCAATCTGGAGGGCGGAATTCTGGAAGCCCTTGGCAGAATGTTTAAGGGCAGCCTGAAGCTGTTTGTCTACCCGGCGATCGATGAAAAAACCGGAAAGATTCGGACGGCAACAGATCTGAAGGTGGCCCCGAATCTCAGCGCCCTCTTCCGCTATCTGGTGGATAACCAGTTTATTGAAGAGATCACCGAGTATAACCCTGAGTACCTTCGGATTTTCCCGCCCGATGTTCTGCGAAAGCTGCAGTCTGGGGATGAAACATGGGAGGATTCAGTGCCGCCCGAGGTCGCGAATTTGATCAGGCAGCGCGGATTCTTCGGTTACCGGGCAGGAAAACCGGCTGGGGAGCCGGTCCCGACCTAACGAACTTCGCGGTAGCGTCGGAAGCGGTGGAGGATTACGCGCTGGCCAGCAATCATTGTGGCCAAGGCTGCGGCCAGAAACAGTAATGAAGAGCCGCCCTCTGGAATCGTGGCAGCAGTTGAATCAGTAGTGGAACCGCTCTGTTGAGATTCGGGCCCCCCTCCACCGAAACCACCGGCGGAATTGTGGGAACCGCCGAGGCCGGCACCGCTCTGCCCCCCGGCAGAACCATTGTTTGCAGCAAAGCTTTGGCCTCCCGCGGTCGCGCCCGAGGCTTCTAACATCGCCAGCGTGTAATCGCGCTGATCGGCCAAGCTATCGATCCCCGAGTATGACTGCATCTCACTGGCAAAATGAGCAGCGGGCAAATTGATATTGCCAGATACAGCACCCAAACTCGACATGTAGTCAGACGATAAACCTTCGGTATCCGCCTGCGGTGAAGAGTGCCGCAGTTCGCGTTCCGCGATCAAGCTGGCGGTGATTAGAAGCGCGCCCAGAACGGCGGCGAGGACGGCGCCTCGAGGGACGCTTTGCGAATACTTGGGGGAAAGCAGGATCGATTGGAGGTCAGCACCCAGCTCATGATCATCTTCGAAAAGAGCTCGGCGGAGCCATCCGGGAGATGGAATGCCGGTTGAATTACTGGTCACGTCACAGAGTTGATCGCGTTTCATAGCGCGGCTGGACGGCCGGTTGATGAGGAGGAAGCACTGTGCTGGCGGGGGGTGCGGCGGGGTGCCAGATCACGCCGATTAATCTGGCGAGAAGAGGCTCAAGAACAACGATATATTTCCAAGGTTTTCCAGAGAAAGCCGAGTTTTTGCCTAACGAGGGGGAGCACGACAGCACCGGTTCGCAATGTCCTCCACCAAACCCCACCAGACCCGTCGCTCAAATCAATTTCAACCGGTTCGGTTGTAAGCTTCTGTGGCTCAGCGCCGGCCGTCTGTTGCTACAAACAGTTCGGTGCAGGCACGGTTTCCGCTACATGGACCCGACCACATGGCCAGACGCGGAGATTCTGTTATCGGCATTGATTTGGGCAAACGCGTTCTCAAAGCGGTTGCGCTCAAACGCAAGAGTGATCATCGGCTCATCCTGACTAGCTTCACATCGCGCGAGCTGCCGGAAGATCTGAACAGCGCCGACGATTTGGCGCAACAGATCAAGCAACTCGTCCGGGATCTGGGAGCGAGTGCCAAAGGATACGCCGTCGCAATTTCGGATCCAACTTCGATTCTCCGCATCATCGAGCAGCCGAACACGCCGGTGGATCTGCTGCGGAACGCCTTGAGATTGAATGGCCTGGCGGTGCTGAACCAGGAATGCAGGGATTTCGTGCTCGATGTCGCTCCGGTTATGGCTGAAAGAAATGACAGCGCGAGTGACTCCGCTGAATCAGCCGATTCCGGAAACGTTGCCGTGCAGACCGGAGTGGCGACGAAAACCAAGTACCTGGTTGGCGGCGCTGTGCGCAGCCTGATCAAGCAAGTTTCCGAAGCAATGACGAAAATCCGCATGCCGGTTGATATTCTCCAACTAGCGCCGGTCTGCTCGTTCAACGCATTCGAATACGCTTACCCGGAAATCTTCGCGAATGACGCTTTCCTGCTTTTGGACATGGGTCATTCCCAAAGCACTGTCCTGATCGGATCCAAAGGAGAATTGGTGCTGGTTCGAAGCATCGACTACGGCGGCAAAGCCCTGATGCAGGCGCTCACCGCCGATGGAGCGCTCGACGCCCAGGCCGCGTGGGAAATGGTGCAGCAGGGTGACGCCGGGATGGCGGACATCTGCCGCAATTCATTGAATCGTCTGGCCACTGAGGTTCGCAATTCCATCGGATTTTTCGAAGGCCAGCGGGAAGAAAGTATCAGCCGGATTTTCGTTTCCGGCGGACTCGCCCGCGCGGAAACTGTGCTTCAAGGATTGAGCGATGATCTCACTCTGCCCTGCGAAATTTGGGACCCACTTGAAACCTGCGAGGTCGCGCTCCCGGCGGCCAAACGACAGGCACTGCCGCATGAGTTTGTGTCGCTCAACGTAGCCTGCGGCGCAGCGTTCGAATATTTACACAATTAAGGATCGATGGCGCTCCACCTCAATCTTCTACACGAGCAGATTCTCGAACACCGTCAGCGTCAGCGCGATCCGCTGAAGATCGGGACGATGGTGTTGGCCGGTATCGGCGCAATGCTCTTTCTCTATTATGGCTGGAATGCCTATCGGACGTTGTCGATCAAAGCACGACTGTCGGCGGTTGAACATGAGTGGGCGAAGGTCGAGCCGAAAGTCACTGCCGCGGAGAAACGATCTACCGAACTCAACAACATCATCAAAACCACAACGGTTCTGGACGATTACATTGACCAACGGTTTTTTTGGGCACCTTTTCTCGAGAAGCTTTCTCGCTGCATCGCTCCGAATACCCAGCTAACGAGCGTTGAAGGATCAGTTTTGGAAGAGAAGGGTGTTAGCGTCAGCATCGAAGGCGTGGCCGCTGCCCGCGAGCCCCGCTCCGCCGCGGAGGATTTGCGTCAGATGCTTTCTGAACAGCTAACCCAGGGCGGATACTCCGATGTAAAGGTCGAGTTCAAGGCGCTCGATGACCTCGACACCATAGCGAATGTCGGCGGCACAAGCGTTGCGATGGCCCATTATATTCTCGCAGTTAGTTTCCAACCAGCCGGCAAACCGAAGCCAACCGCTCCGGCCGGCCGGGCACCAAGAAAATGACCGCAAACAAGCTTAACAAAGATCAGATCAAGAAGGTCGGGCTGACCGCGGTCGGCTTCGTCATCCTTTTGTACGTTTACTTCAGCTTTTTTCTCGGACCGCTAAACCGCAGCCGTAACACGATGTTAACCGCAATTGCGGAGAAGCGGGCCAAGATCAATTCGTCACAAGAGAACCTCTCCAAGACTGCCAAACTGGAACAGCAGGCCAAATCAGCGACCACACGATTTGCGGCGCTGAAAGCCCTCAACCCGGAGGGCGCGCCAATTGCCTGGTTCCCGCCGCGAATGAAAGCATTCTTCGGCAACCAGCAAATTGACAAGGTCACCGCTCGGTTGGAAAACAACACCGCATTTAAGCAGCCGGAAATGGCTAACTGGCTGAAGTATACCTGGTTGATTGACGTGCCGCAGGTTGACTACGCACAGCTCGGCAAAGCCATCGCCGACCTGGAAAATACAGAACCGCTTCTTACCGTCAGCAAGCTCAGCATTCGAGCCAGCGCCGACCAGCCCGAATATCAACAGGTTGCGCTCAGCGCTGTGACCGTGATCCCAAAACAATGAGACTAACAATCCTGTTTTTGGTTTTCATCGCCACTGCTGTCCGGCTCAATGCCGCAGCGGAAGCGCCGCCGGCTCTCGAGGTAAAGAACAAATCGACTTTCAAAATGGATAACGGCAGCCGAAGTCCATTTTGGCCGATCGGTTGGAAACCGGCGGCGAAGATCAAGCACACCGATGCCGATCAAGCAGGGCCGGACATTCCGCCGACCGCATTCTCGGTAAGCTCGATCACACTCGGCGCCGGCGGACATTTTGCGATCATCAACGGCAAGATCATGCAGGAAGGTCAGCAGTTCGGCCTGCAAATCGGTACGCAAACGTATCAACTCACGGTCAAAGCCATCGAAGACGGCCAGGTCATCCTGTCACGAAGAGACCACGAGATCGCGATACCGCTGCGGCGAAAATAAAGCCGAGGGTCTCGCCGGGCGGTTCGTTTAAGCCGCCGCTTTGACTTGCGATAGCGGGACAAACTCGGCTTCAGTCAACACAATCGGCTGTCGGCCGCGGACCAGCTGATACCATTGCCTGGCGGATCCGAGGACGATCAAGGCCACCAGAAGAAGGAACGATGCTGCAATCGCGGCATCGAACCGCCATACAAGCGCCTGCCGAACGAGAGTGGCAGCTTTAGCAGCGTCCAGGACAGAATCCGCCTGGCGCAGTAGCGAACCGGCTCCGGCAAGGAATCCAAGTTTTGGATCCGGAGAAAAGATTTTAATCAGCCCGGCCGAGAAGGTTACTATCGCCATGAAAACCAGCGGCAGAACAGTGATGAACGCATACCGCGCCTTGTTCATCTTGATCAGAATCGTAGTGCCGAGACATAGCGCGATCACCGATAACAGCTGATTGGCCAGACCGAACAGTGGCCACAAGGTATTGATTCCGCCTAACGGATCGATGACGCCCTGATAGAGAAACCATCCCCAGGCTGCAACCAGGAGAACGCTGGTCACGAAGTTCGCACTCCAGGAGCGGGTGTTACCGAGCGGCGCCCACATGTTGCCTAACAAATCCTGAAGCAAAAACCGCCCGACTCGGGTGCCGGCGTCGATGGTGGTCAGGATAAAGAGAGCTTCAAACATGATGGCAAAGTGGTACCACAGCGCCAGCGCGGTAGAATTAAATGAAACCCGGGAAAACATGTGCGCCATGCCGACCGCGAATGTCGGAGCGCCCCCTGCCCGGTTGAACATGGTGCTTTCACCCAGATCGTGAGCCAGGGAGGTCATGTCCGCTTCGGTAACTGGAAATCCGCTGGCCGAAACCTTCGCCACGACTTCTGCCGGGGTTCCTTTGGAGTTAATGGCGAAATACTCACCCGGCTGCAACACACAGGCTGCGATCATTGCCATCAGCGCCACCATCATCTCCGTGACCATCGCACCGTACCCGATGTCACGAATGCGCGATTCACGCGCCAGCATTTTTGGAGTGGTGCCCGACGCGATCAGCGAATGAAAGCCTGAGACCGCGCCGCAGGCGATGGTGATACACACAAACGGAAACACGGGCCCGGCGAACACCAGTCCGGTGCCGTCAATGAACCGGGTTAGGGCCGGCATTTGTAATACCGGATGGATCAGGATAACGGCCACCGCGAGTGCCGCCACCGTGCCTAACTTGAGAAAAGTGCTGAGATAATCGCGAGGAGTAAGCAGCATCCAAACCGGCAACACGGAGGCAGCAAGTCCGTAGAACATAATCGCCCAGGCCAAAAACCGATCGCTTTGCCGGAACCAGCTCTCGATCGCGGGAAAGTGGCCAAGGAACTGACCGCCCCAGACTGAAAACCCGAGACCGACGAGGCCGAACATTGTGATGGCGGTAACGTTGAATTTTCCGCTCCGCAATCCGAACCCCATCATCAGTGCGATGGGAAGGGTCATCGCAATTGTAAAAACGCCCCAGGGACTGTGAGCGAGCGCCTGAACCACGACCAGCGCGAGAACGGCGAGTAAGATTGTCATGATCGCCAGGACGCTAATCAGAGCGAGCGCGCCAACGCCCGGCCCAATCTCTTCCTTTACCATCTGGCCTAACGTTTTGCCGCCACGCCGCACCGACGCGAACAGGATGATCATGTCGTGAACACCGCCGCCGAGCGTCGCGCCGATCAGGATCCAGAGTGTTCCGGGAAGGAAACCGAATTGAGCTGCCAGAACAGGGCCTACCAGGGGCCCCGGCCCGGCAATTGCAGCGAAATGATGACCGAAAGCCATCCACCGGTTGGTGGGCACGAAGTCCTTGCCGTCATTGCGGACTAAAGCTGGAGTAGCTCGGTCGTCGTTCAACACCAGAACCTTTGCCGCCAGCCACTTGCTGTAGAACCGATAGCTGATGGCCATGGCACACAGACCCGCGATCACAATCCAGAGCGCGTTGACTGGTTCGCCGCGGGACAGCGCGAGGATCCACACCGCCGCAAGCCCAACCAGCGTGATGGCAACCCATATGACCTTCTTCGCGAGCGTCATGTGTGTCACTACTCTAGCAAAGGTTTAACCGGCACAATAGCGCGGGTCGCGGCGGATTATTATGCCGATACCGGCGGTATGCGGAGCAATCGCCGCACAGTTCGACTCGAGGAACCCCGAACCCTTGCGCGGTGGCCCAGTTCAAAGCTGATCGCGCGCTTGCTTTAATTTCGATAGCTGGTCCTGAAAACGCGTCAATCGTTGTCGATGCTCCTCGACGACCGCGGCTGGAGCACGATCAACGAATGACGAATTCTGCAATTTCGCTTCAGTTGCCCGGAGCTCGGTTTCCAATTTCAGGATCTCCTTATCGAGCCGTTCGCGCTCAGCGGCCCGATCAACCTCGACAATCAGGAACAGTTCCCCCGTTGCGGTCGTAGCGACCGGGGTGCCAGCGGGTCCGCTGAATTCGGAATCGATCCTGAGCTCGGACGCGTTCAGCAATCGCTCGATGGTGGGTTGTTCGCTAACGAGGCGTTCATCACCCGTTCGTAAGGCAAATTTCGCCTTCTGGTTAGTCGGGAGACGCGCTTCCGATCGAAGATTTCGCCCCGCCTGCACGATTTGGTAAACTGCGGTGACGAGGCGCTGCTTATCGGCAGCATCCGGCCCGAGATCGATCGGTTGGGGTATTGCTGCGAATTGGATGGAGCCTTGGCCGAACTCAAAAATTGACCACAACTCCTCAGTCATGTGCGGCATCAACGGATGAAGTAATCGCACGACCGCTGAGAGAACGTGGTCCATCACTGCGAGAACCGAAGCTTTTTTGGTTTCGTCGGCTCCAAAGATGTCGCTCTTGGCCGCTTCGACGAACCAGTCGCAGTAATCGCTCCAAACGAACTCGTACAGCCGCTGGGCCACGACGTTAAACTCGTATTGCAGATGGGCAGCTTCGACTGCGCCGATCGTTTCGTTCAGTCGAGCGAGCACTTGCACGGCGTAAATCGACAAATCCGCGGCTGTAATCGCCGGGTCGGCGGCGCTCGGCCCGTGCATCTGCCGCAACCGGGCGACGTTCCAGAGCTTGGTCGCAAAATTCCGGCCTTCTTCGATCTGCTTTTCGTCGAACCGAATGTCCTGACCACTTGGAGCGATTCGCATCAGGCCGAACCGCAGTCCGTCGGCACCGTATTTATCGATTAAGACTAACGGATCGGGAGAATTGCCCAGGCTCTTCGACATCTTCCGGCCTTTATGATCGCGGATAAGCCCGGTCAGAAAAACATCTCGAAAAGGAATGTTGTCTTCGATTTCACGTGACCGTCCGGGCATGAACTCAAGACCGGCTATGATCATTCGAGCAACCCAAAAGAAGATAATATCCGGCGCGGTGACCAGCACGTTGGTGGGGTAACACTCACGGCGGGTGTCTGCATCCATCGTCTCGTAAGCCCAAAGCCACGACGAGAACCAGGTATCTAAAGTATCGGGGTCCTGAACCGAGTTCTCCGGATCCGGTGGAGGCTCCAGCCCTACGTAGATTTTTTGGCCGGCTCCGCCGGACGGATCCGCTTGATACCACGCCGGGATTCGGTGGCCCCACCAGACTTGCCGACTGATGCACCAGTCCTGAATGTTCTCGAGCCACTGCGCATAAACTTTCTCCCAGTGCGCCGGAAAGAACCGGATCAGGTGATCTCGCACCACCGCCAAAGCCTGGTCGGTTTTTGGATAACGCAAAAACCACTGCTCGCTTAGGCGCGGTTCGATCGCGACATCGCTCCGGTCGCTGAAACCGACGTTGTTCTCGTAGGGCTCGATCTTTGACAACAGACCGGCAGCTTCGAGAAGTTCACCCGCTCGGTTGCGGGCTTCAAAACGATCGAGTCCGTCGAGTTCAGGAACGGCTGGACAGTTGATTCGGCCGTCAGGGTGCAGCACATCGATGACCGGTAACTTGTGCCGCTGGCCGATCTCGAAATCGACCTTGTCGTGCGCGGGAGTCACCTTCAATACGCCGGTTCCAAACTTCAGATCAATCGCCTCGTCCGCTACAACCGGCAGCTTTTCACGCGCCAATGGCCGCCACACCTGTTTGCCAACAAGATCGGTGTATCGCGGGTCGTTAGGGTTCACAGCCACTCCGGTATCGGCCATGATCGTTTCCGGCCGCGTCGTGGCGACTTCCAGAAACCGGTTCGGCTCATCCACCACCTGATAGCGAACGTAATAGAGTTCGCCCTTCTGCGGTTTGGCGATCACTTCTTCGTCGGACAACGCGGTCTGCGCGGCGGGATCCCAATTGATCATTCGCCGGCCGCGGTAGATCAGACCTTTGTTGTAAAGATCGACAAACACACGTTGGACCGCCGCCACGTATTCGTCGTCAAAGGTGTACCGTTGGCGTGACCAATCACAGGAACAGCCGAGTCGCTTTAGCTGCTGAATGATGATTCCGCCGTGTTTGTCCTGCCATTCCAATACGCGACGAAGGAACTCTTCCCTGCCCAAATCGTGGCGCGTGATGCCTTCGGTTTTTTTCAGCCACTTTTCAACGGCTGTCTGAGTGCCAATCCCGGCATGATCCATTCCGGGGAGCCACAGCACTTCGAATCCCTGCATGCGGGCGCGGCGCGCCAAAATGTCTTGAATCGTGTCGTTGAGAACATGTCCAAGCGTCAGCACGCCGGTAATATTCGGCGGCGGCATGACGATCGAGTATGGTGTCTTCGACGTTGTCACATCGGCGCGGAAATCGCCGGCATCGAGCCAACGCTGATACCATTTCGGCTCTACAACTGACGGATCGTACGTCTTTGGAAGCTCGGTCATTTAGGAAAACACGCAGGGCTCGCCTGCGAGCTGCTTAACAAACGCAAGGCTGCGAGTTGCGCCACTTTAACTTGCGACGGCATATACCACCGGCCACGTTGCCACTACTCATGTTCAGGAAATCAGTGTTGTGGATCACCATCATGCTCGCGCTCGGCGCCGCGTGGGCGGCTACGGATTGGACGGTCATTAAGCAGCAGAACCGGGATTACGTCACCTTCTCGAATCTCGCCCATTTTTACAGCTTCCCGGAATACACCAGGGTGAGTCACACCGTCTCGTTGCGCAGCGATCGACGCGGCATTCGGGCGCAGGCTGGGACTTCCGAGCTCTATATTAATGGCGTTCGGTTTGTGACTGATTTTCCCATCCTGAGCAGTGGCGAGGACGAATTGATCTCGGCGATGGACGTTAGCAAAATCATCGAGCCCATCATGCGGCCGAACCGGCTGCATGATGCGCGAAAGATCCAAACCGTCGTGCTCGATCCTGGACACGGCGGAGTTGATCAGGGGGCGTCTAACCGATGGGGCACCGAAAAAATGTTTGCCCTCGACGTCGCCATGCATGCCCGTAGCGAGTTACTGCGGGCCGGCTACAAAGTGGAAATGACTCGGACTCGAGACAACGCGGTTTCGCTCTCGGATCGGGTAAATTTCGCAAATCGGTTTCACGACGCTGTCTTTGTCAGTATCCATTTCAACTACAGTGGAGTGGCCGAAGGCCTGGAATCGTATGCGCTCGCTCCCGAAGGCGTGCCGTCAAACGCGGCTAACGAGAGCCATGTTTCGAGCGCGGACGTTAGGGTTTGTGCCGGCAACGCGCAGGACGAGCATAATATTGCTCTGAGTGCAGCGATCCATGCAATGGTGCTGTCGCGCTTATCAATGTTCGACCGCGGCGTGAAACATGCCCGTTTTCACGTTCTTCGGGACGTAAAGATCCCCGCGGTCCTGGTCGAATGCGGTTTCCTCAGCAACACCTCGGAAGGGCAGCGAATTGCCACCGCACAATTTCGCCAGGAGGTCGCCACGGCGATCGCGCAGGGAGTTCAGAACTACGACGCGGCAGTGAATTTCCGCGCCGGCGGGCCAACTTTTGCCTCGGCGAAAAAGACCTTACCGGCGCATACCCAGTCAATCACGGAACCCCTGAGCGAGGCCGTTCCGGAACCGCGGACCGCCGATCAGCCTTCGGTTTCAACCAGTGGCGGACAGTAAGACGATTGCGGCCAATCCGGAGCCGGCAGAGCGCAATGCCCAGGCGCGGCCAATTGGCGTATTCGATTCAGGCATCGGCGGCCTGACCGTTGTGAAGGCGCTGCGCGATTTACTGCCGCACGAAGACATTATTTATGTTGGCGACACCGCCCGCGTTCCATACGGGAGCAGGAGCCCCAGCACCGTTCAGCGTTACAGCCTCGAGATCGCAAATCTGTTGATGGAGCAAAACGCAAAGCTGGTGGTCGTCGCCTGCAACACTGTTTCTTCCGTGGCACTACCCCAACTGGAGGAACGGTTGCCAGTGGACATCGTCGGCGTGATTAAACCCGGCGCTGAAGCTGCGATTCATGAAACGCGCAGCCAGCACGTGGGGGTAATTGGCACCCGGGCAACCATCCGCAGTGGAGCTTACGAACGAACGCTGAAGAGCCTCGCTCCATCAGTGCAGGTGACGAGTCGCCCTTGTCCGCTCCTGGTGCCCCTGATTGAGGAGGGATTGTTGGACGACGCGGTGACGGATCAAATGATTGATCGTTATCTGGAACCCTTACTGGCCGACGGAATCGACACCCTGGTCCTCGGTTGCACTCATTACCCGCTGCTGGCCGGCGCGTTTCGGCGACGGCTGGGCGAGGAAGTTCGCCTGGTCGATTCGGCACACAATTGTGCACTCGCCGTGAAACGGCTGCTGGAAAACACCTCGTTAGGCCGCGCTCCCGGAGCCGTCGGCACTCTGCGGGTAGCGTTAACTGATAAACCTGACAACTTCCTGCGAGTCGCGCGCGAAGCGCTTCAGCTCGATATCGGAGAAGTTGAATTGCGCGAAGTAGTTCACGGCGCGACGCCTTAGATCAAATTGTAGCGGCGGTCTATGACCGCCGGTCCAGATTTGCGGCCTTGCCACTGCGGCACAGAGTCGGCGGTCATACGCCGCCGCTACAGTTTCAGTTTGGTCCGCGCCGTTTTCGGCAAACTGTTCACCACCAGCTCATAGGAATGATCCACCATCTTTCGCAGTTCCGAATCCGGTAAACCTGAGCCGATCTCCACCGTGTTCCAATGCTTTTTGCTCATGTGATAGCCGGGTTGGACTTGTTCGAAGCGGTCGCGCAGTTCAAGCGCAAGATCCGGATCGCACTTGAGGTTTACAGTTGTAGGAATTTCATCCAGCGACGCCAAAGCGAAGATCTTACCGCCTACCTTGAACACCAGAACGTCTTCGCCGAATGGCAGACTCTCGCTCGCGCGGGGCCTGGCGAGGCAATATTCACGGAACGTCTCCACGTCCACATCTTCATTGTAGGCCATCTCTGTGAGACGGCGATAAAAAGGCGGCGGTGTGACACAATGGAGCCGACGGGGGTCGAGCGACATGGACGGGAAGCCCGTAAGGCTGAGCTTTCGGGAGAAACCGAATCAAACGCCCTCCAACTGAATCGTTACTCGTTAGACTCGGTGCGGTCCAAATCCGCCACGGACGGGCCATTTAGAACGTGTCCATGCGCATCGAACCGCGACCCGTGACAGGGACAATCCCACGTCTTCTCGTTGTCGTTCCAATGCACCACACATTTTAGATGCGGGCAGATCGCGGACATCTCGTGAGGTCCCGTGGTTGGATCGTTATAAACCGCAATTTTTTTCAGACCGCGCCGTAACACCGCTCCACCGCCCGCTTTTATGTCGCGGAGGGATTTTACATCACCCCCGGTGAAGTAATCCCGAAACTGCGCAGCTACGTTGATGTTTTCCTTCGCGAAATCGGGCGTCGTCCGAATCGTCGTCCGCGATGGGTCGTAAATCTTAGCCCAGGCGTGATCGCCTCGTTCGATCAATTCCGGAATCAGCATTCCGGCGATCGTGCCATGCGTCATCCCGTTGCCGGAATCCCCGGTAACGACGTATACATTGTCCTTATCAGCCGGGTTCCGACCAATGTATCCCAGCGAATCGACCGGTTCCATGACCTGACCCGACCAGCGATAGACCGTGCCGGATGCCTTCGGCCAGCGGGTCTTGGCCCACTCTTCCAGACGCCCGAATCTTGCCTCGAAGTCATCCGCTTGCGCTGTCTTGTGATCCTCGCCGCCCACGACCAGCACTTCTTCGGCACCTCGTTCGCCTTTGCCCAAACGAACATAGTGGTAAGGAACCGGCCCAAAATCTTCCTCCATCCCGGCGCGCTCAGCAGTGTCCCAAAACAGCGCGCGGGTGACGTATCCCTGCGGAACAAGGAGGCCGATGACGTATGTGGTATACGGAGCCTGCTTGGTATGAATAACGTATCGGTCGTTAATCGGGCTGTTCGTCGCCACGACCACCGATCGTGAAGTAATTACATGGCCATCGCCGGTCTTAACCTTGGGCTTGTCTCCTCCGGTTACGTCTTGAACCTTCGTGCCGGTGAAAATTCGGCCGCCATTCTCGATAACCGCCTTCTCTAGTCCACGCAGATACTTCAAAGGATGAAATTGCGCCTGACGCGGAAAACGAATTGACCGGTGAGTGTCAAAATCCTCAATCGGTGCGCGCTTGACCCATTCGACTTCAAGTCCGCAACGGCGACAGGCGTCGAACTCTCGCTCCAGGTTTTTTAGCGATTCGTTAGGCGGCTCGAATAGGTAACCATCGAGCCGTTCGAACTCGCAATCGATCTTTTCGTCATTTACGATCTGCTCCACCCGGTCAATCGCGGCGGAGTGGCTTTGGGCGGCTAACTGAGCGCCATCTTCTCTGAAGTATTTCTCCAGATGATAATAACGATCGTCCAACGCGTTGACGATGTGCGCCGTAGTCCGCGCGGTCATCCCGCGCCCAATCATTCCATCGTCCAGCACGACGACGCTGCGCCCACGTTTGGTAAGCGTATAGGCGATCGACAAACCGGCAATTCCCGCGCCCACAATGCAGATGTCGCACGTGGAGTTTTCCGGCAACGGATTGAGCGCCTCGGTAGTGGTGGTTGCTTCCCAAAGCGAGACATTACTGCCCGCCCGCCTGGCTTGGTCTTCAACTGGCATACCGACGTTACGCGATTCGGCTGGTCAGCAGACTTACCAACTCACCAATTGGCACCCGTTCCTGCTTCATTGAATCCCTTTCACGAAGGGTCACCGTGTCGCGAAGACCTGCGTCGCGCTCGCCCAACGTCTCGAAATCCACTGTGATCGCGAATGGAGTTCCGATCTCGTCCTGACGGCGATACCGACGCCCAATGGCGCCGCTTTCATCGTAGAAAACATACATATGCGGCCGCAGCGATTCCAGGATTTGCTTCGCCTTCGCCACCAGCTCCGGATTGTTTTTTAGCAGCGGAAACACAGCACACTTGAACGGCGCAATGCGGGGATGAAACCGCAGCACCGTTCGCGTTTCCATTTTCCCCTTTTCGTCCGGAGCCTCATCTTCCAGATACGCTTCGCAGATCAACGCCAATATCGTGCGATCAACTCCGGCACTCGGTTCCACTACATGCGGAATGAATTTCTGCTTCGTCTCCTCATCGAAATATTCGAGCGATTTGCCGCTGGCCTTCTGGTGCTGCGACAGATCGTAGTCGGTCCGGTAGGCCACGCCTTCGAGTTCCTGTCGCCCAAACGGAAATTCATATTCGATGTCGAACGTTCCTTTCGAATAAAACGCGCGATCTTCGTCCGGCACCGTCAGGACGTGCAATTTTTCGCGCGGAATCCCGATGCTGCCGTAGAATTTGAGCCGTTCTTCCTTCCAGTATTCCAAAAGCTCCATCCCCTGCTCCGGTCGGCAGAAATATTCGAGCTCCATCTGCTCGAACTCGCGAGATCGGAAAGTGAAATTCCTGGGATTGATCTCGTTTCGGAACGCTTTACCGATTTGGGCAATGCCGAACGGAAGTTTTTTCCGAGATGTGTCGAGGACGTTCTTGAACTGGACGAAGATGGCCTGCGCCGTTTCGGGCCGGAGATACGTGACGCTGGATTCATCTTCAGTTGCCCCGACGTAGGTCTTGAACATCAAGTTGAACGCACGCGGTTCCGTCAGGTCTTTGCCACCGCAGTTAGGGCACTGTTTCTCTCCCTTTTTCTCCGTCAGTTGATCGGCCCGCAAACGGGCTTTGCAGGTCCGGCAATCCACCATCGGATCGCTGAATGTCTCCTCGTGTCCGCTGGCCTTCCAGACCGCGCGGTTCATCAAGATCGCGCCGTCGAGTCCAACGACGTCATCGCGTTCCTGCACCATCGTGCGCCACCAGTAGTTCTTCAGGTTGCGCTTCAGCTCGACTCCAAGCGGGCCATAGTCCCACGAACCGTTCAATCCGCCATAAATCTCGCTCGATTGAAAGATGAAGCCGCGCCGTTTACACAAGCTGACGATCTTCTCCATTCGTTGAGCAGGACTGACCGGATTCGACACGGCATACAACTGGGTCGTCGGTCGGGCTTTGGCAAATGATTTAGCCGGACGCGAAAGTTACGGCGGTAAATAAGAGCGCGCCGCGCTCCAACCAGTCGCAAGGACAAAGCCATGTCATATTGCGCAACTTGGATCGCGGCCGTGGAGGAGCGCCGACCTCGCAGAGCGGAGCGCGTCATCCACTCGCGGCCATCATTGTGGCAGCACCGAAACCGAGCTATGTCATCCCGACCGAATCGGGATCGCGACCTGGGCGGAGAGCCGACCTCGCAAATGCGCAATACATCACGCAAGTAGGAGAGGTCCTTCGACTTCGCTCAGGATGGCAACGTTGGGTGGTAATTACCACCGCGGAAAAAGGTCCGATCTCCTCCACAATTTACCCGCTTCACCAGGCGCGAATTAGATCGCGTTTCTCGGCCCATTCACCTACCCTCCCGCGCAATGGCTTCGAAGGGCGTGAGGTGGGCAATTTGGGGTGCCGGCACGCTCTGTTTCTTGGTCAGCCCAGTGGGCGCTCAGATCACTGAAGCGGGCGGCGTTGCGATCTTCGAGGCAGAAGATTTCGTCACCAATTTGTCGGCCCGGTCCGGCCACGATTGGTCCTTTAGCAACGCTGTTTCAGGATTCGGTGGCATCGGCTACATGGAGGCGACCCCGAACACGGGATCAAATATCGCCGGCAATTCCTCGAGCCCGGAGTTGCAGTTCACCGTCAACTTCAACGCCACCGGGACTCATTACATCTGGGTTCGCGGCTTTGGCGCCAGCGTGAACGACGATTCGGTCCACGTCGGCATCGACGGCGGTTCGCCCGTGCCTATGACACTGTCGCAGACGAACGCCTGGCAGTGGACAAACACAATCCAGGGAGCAGCAGGCGCGGCAGCGATCAACGTTTCAAACGTAGGTAGCCACCTTATTAATGTCTGGATGCGGGAGGATGGATTCCGGATCGATCGCGTTCTGCTCACGACCGCCCCTAACTTTGCGGCGCACACCGGTAACGCCTGGCACATCGCGAACAGCGCCGAAGCAACCGGCGGAGCGACCATGCGTTCGCCCCTGGTCGTGAACGCCGGGGATTCGGTGAAGATTTACAATGGCAGCCAATTTCAGGGCAACGGAGATCCGGGTAACCAGCTGCAAACCGGGTCGACTGTGTTCTATCGAAAAGCGACGGACGCCATGTGGTCGTCAGCCGCGATGACGTTTTCCTCGATGAGCGGCAATAACAAATTCTATATGGCGACACTGCCGCCCGCCGCGGCCGGCCAGACCTACCAGTATTACCTCAAGGTTCCCTTCAGCGATCATCTGCCGACATTCATCTACGGCACGGATTCGCAGTCGAACATGACCGAAGTGGAAAGTGTCGCCCGGGCTAATGCGTTCACGTTTGCGGTGCAAACTCCCGTGCATGCCGGCAACACCACGTTGAACCTCCCGGCGGATCTGCCCGCGGCGTCGGGTTACACCACCGAGAACGCCCTGGGCGCGCTGACCTTCGCTGCGCCGATCGCGATCGTCTCGCCGCCGGGCGAAACGAACCGGTTATTCGTGGTCGAGCGTGGCGGCACCATTCAGGTGGTTAACAACCTGACCACGACTCCGACGAAACAAAAGTTCCTGGATCTGCCCGCCTATCTGAGCGCGACTGGTGGCGGCAGCATCTCCACCGATAGCGAACAGGGGTTGTTAGGCCTGGCTTTCCATCCAAACTACGCTCAGAACGGTTACTTCTACGTGTTTTACAGCGTCGCGATTAGCGAGGGCGGCGGCACCAAAGTTTTCGAGCGGGTGGCTGTGTTCGGATTTTCGTAGTTTATTGAAATAGTG
>JBJMXE010000057.1:0-15377 GCA_045809745.1 Chthoniobacterales bacterium
AGTGACGCGATTAACAAAAGCATGATTCATCGGTATCTGCATGGATCTGAAGGAGAACATGTTTCGCCGATCAGCCTCCTGGCCGATCGCGAACTGGAAGTGCTCACCTTAATCGGACGCGGCCTCAGTTCGAAGGATATCGCCGATCGGCTGCACCTTAGCCAAAAAACGGTCGATAGTCATCGCACTCATCTGAAGGAGAAATTGAACCTGCAGGGTGCGCCTGAATTAGTGAAGTTCGCTTTTGAATGGGTGATGTCGCAGGAGGTGTGATGCTCACCGCCAGCCGCGGCTCATGTAATCGCTCATGGCGAGAACGAACAGGATGCCGAGCCAGAAAATTCCTGCGCCGGCGCAGATCCACACCACGGGCTTGCTGTAGCGGAGATGCATGAAGAACAGCGCAATCAGGGCCGCTTTAGTCGCTGCGACTGCCATCGCTGCGATGGTGTTGAACGGCCCGAGATTAAGGTAAGCAACTCCGATCGTTGATCCGAGCAGGGCGAGGAGAGCAGCTCCGTTCAGCAGGTAGGTTCGTTTCGAAGGTTGGTTCATGTATGCCGGTCAACCATGTAAATGAGCGGAAAAAGGAATACCCAGATGATGTCTACGAAGTGCCAGTACAAGCCTAACAATTCGACCGCGGTGTTGCGATCATGGAATGCGTTCCATAGCCATGTCCGGACAGCGAACAGCATGATGAATAGCACGCCGATTGTGACGTGCAGCGCGTGAACCCCCGTCATCAGCCAGTAGATGTAGAAGAACATTTCGGCGTGAGCCGGATCGGCAGTGTCAATATGGAAGCCGGCGCCGGGCAATAATCGTTCGTGAATCTCGCGAGCGTATTCAAATCCCTTAATGATGAGGAATACGAGACCGAGGGATGCGGTTAGCAATAGCAGCAGAGCGGATACTTTCCGGCGTTTCTGTGCCGCCGCTCGCACCGCGAACGCCATCACGGTGCTGCTGATCAAGAGCACTGCGGTATTTGTCCCGCCGAAAGCGATCAGCGTGTGCCGGCTGGCCTGGGCGAAGGCGGCAGGGTAGGCGTATCGATAGGCGGTATAACCGAGGAACATCGCGCCGAAAAACAGCACTTCGGTGGCAAGAAAGAGCCACATCCCCATGCTGGCTGCGTCTCGCTGTTGCTGCGCGTCATCGAACTGGTGCGCGACTGCCACGGCCACTTCGGCGTTAGACATGCGCCGCCTCCGCGTTTGCCTCCGCCGCCCGGGGATCGTATCGATACGGCTCCTCGTTTACGATCGGTGTTTCTTCGAAGTTGTCCGGTGGCGGCGGCGATGCGGTTGTCCACTCGAGGCCGGTCGCCTGCCACGGATTCGGACCGGCGAGCCGGCCGTATTTCCATGACCAGATTAAATAGATGAGCGGCAGGATGTATCCGATCGCGAGAATCGAAGCGCCCGCGCTGGACAGAACATTGAGCACCTGAAACTCCGGCGCGTAGACGTGATACCGGCGCGGCATTCCCAGATATCCAAGAATGAACTGTGGGAAGAAGGTCAGGTTGAATCCCAGGAAAATGGTAATCGCGGAGAGCCGGGCGAGACGCTCGGGATACATTCGGCCGCTGATTTTCGGCCACCAGAAATGCAGCGCTCCGAGATAGGCCATGACCATTCCGCCGACCATGATGTAATGGAAGTGCGCGATAACGAAGTAAGTGTCGTGAACATGGACATCCACCGCGAGGGAGGCCAGGAAAAGGCCGGTTAGGCCGCCGATCGTGAACAGGCCGATGAATCCGAGGGCGTACAGCATCGGAGTGGCGAACCAGATGGATCCTTTGTAGAGGGTGGCTGTCCAGTTAAAGACCTTGATGGCGGACGGAATGGAAACCATGAAGCTGAGGATGCTGAATATCATCCCGGCGTAGATCGATTGACTGCTCACGAACATGTGGTGGCCCCAAACCAGAAAACCAAGCACGCCGATCGCGACGCTGGCGTAGGCAACAAAGTGATAACCAAAAATAGGGCGCCGGGCGAAGCAAGGGATCACTTCGCTGACCACGCCCATGCCTGGCAGGATCATAATGTAAACTGCCGGATGCGAATAAAACCAAAACAGATGCTGAAACAGCAGCGGGTCTCCCCCTAACGAAGGATTGAAGATTCCAACGCCAAAGAAGCGTTCCAGCGCCATCAGCGCGAGTGTCATCGCTAAAACCGGGGTGGCTAAAACCAGAATAATACTGGTGGTGTAAAGGGACCAGACGAACAGCGGCAGCCTCGACCACGTTAGGCCGGGCGCCCGCATCTTGTGAGTGGTAACGATAAAGTTCAGGCCGGTCAGGATCGATCCGAATCCGGCAATGAAAATGCCGGTGGCCATGGCGATCACGTGGCCATTTGCATAGGTGCTGCTGTAAGGGGTGTAGAACGTCCATCCCGTATCGACTCCGCCGGTAACGATTGAAAAGATCGCAAATCCGCCACCGGCCATAAACAAGTACCAGCTCAGCAGGTTGAGTCTCGGGAATGCGACGTCCCGGGCGCCGAGCATCATCGGGAGCAGGAAGTTCCCAAGCACCGTTGGAATGGATGGAATCAGGAAAAACCAGACCATCACCACGCCGTGAATGGTGAAGAGCTTGTTGTAAGTCTCGGACGTGACCAGATCGCCCTGCGGCGTCAACAGCTCGAGGCGCATCAAGGTGGCGGCCGCGCCGCCCACGAAGAAGAAAAGTGTGATCGACACCATGTAGAGCAGGGCGATCCGCTTGTGATCAGTAGTCAGGAGCCAGGACGTAATCGTTTGGCGCGCGTTCAAATAGGTTAACGATTCGTGGTCGATGGGCTGCGGCGCCGCTTGCATGGTGGCGGTGGTCATGGCTTTTCTTTCCCCAAAGTCTTGAGATACGCGATGATCGCGTTTAGCTCGTCATCTGCGATTTGCCCTTGATACGTCGGCATAACCGGTTCGAATCCGGCCGCGATTTGTTTGTTCGGCAACAAAATGGAGTCGCGAAGATATTGCTCGTCCGCTACGACAAAGCTTCGATCCGCAAGTGGAACCCGTTTGCCATAAATCCCGTCCAGTAAGGGCGCATGAATTGTCGAATTTTGCGCGTGACAGCCGCTGCAGCCCCGCATGTGAAACGCCCGTTCGCCTACCGCGGCTAACGAGTCCGGCGCCGGAACGCCCGCCAGCCACTTCGCGTGTTCAGCCGGTTCCATCACATAAACCCAACCGACCATCTTGGAATGATCGGTGCCGCAGTACTGGGAGCAGAAAAGATGATACTTCCCGGGTCGAGTCGGGGTAAACCACTCGGTGGTGTAACGTCCTGGTACGACGTCCTGTTTGTTCCGAAAATCGGGAATGAAAACGTCGTGGATCACATCCTGTGACGTCATAATCAGCTTGACCGGTTGTCCAATCGGAATGTGGATTTCATTGATCTCGCGACGGCCGTCGGGATGCTGCACTTTCCACATCCATTGTTTGCCGACGATGTAGATCTCGGCCGCGCCTGCCGGTGGACGCGACATCGCAAAAAACACTTCAGCAGCCCAGAAAAACAGGCCGAGAAATATCAGCAAAGGAATCACCGTCCAGGTGACTTCGAGCCGCAGCGGGGTTCCTTTTGGTGGAGTCCGATCCGCCGACGAACCACGACGATATCGGATGCAAAAGAACAGGCCTACAAACAACACTCCAAACGCCACCAGACTGCATAGGGCGAGCAGCGCGAAATAGATGTGATCCACCTGCGGCGCCATATTCGACGCGCTCGCTGGAAACAGTGACTTGAGGAAAGCGCTCATGTGGTCACAAAACGCCCCTCCGTTCACGATGAACATTCCGCACGATGTAAGCGCCGAGCATGAGGGCGGTGGTAATTCCGGCGAACTGCATCCCACGGGTGATGAGCAAGCCGTATTTACCGGTCCGGGGATTGTAATGGAAACAGAGGAGAAAAACGCGATCGGCTAACGAGCCGATCTGATTTTGTGCTGCACCGATCAGGGCCAGGCGCACTTCCCGAGGTGGGTATTCGATGCCGGGAAAATAGCGCGCAACCGTGCCGGCTGGCGTGAGCACGATCATCGTGCTGGGGTGAGCGTATTGTCGGGTTGTACCGTCGTAGGCAAAGTGGAATCCGACTGCTTCGGCCACCTGTGCAATTGAATCGTTATCGCCGGTAAGGAAGTGCCAGCCATCCGCAGCCCCCGCCCGACCGTAGCGCTCTATATAGGTTTGTTTCTTAGCCGCAGCGAGCGGCGGTTGCTCCTTCGGATCGAAACTAACGACCACGATGTTGTAGTCTCTCCCGGCATCGACTTTCAACTGCTGGCCGGTTTCCAGAATACCGTTAAGGACCAGCGTGCAAAGGTTCGGACATCCGTAATAGACAAGGGCGAGGATCACCGGCTTCGTCCCGAAGAATTTGCCGAGTTCGACCGTGCGTCCGTGTTCGTCGCGAAATCGTGCATGCAACGGAACTGATGCATTGAGTTTCTGGTCGAGACCTGAGCGAGCGGCAATCTGTTCCTGCGGCGATGCGGCGTCCGCCCGACAAGCCAGCACGAACATCAACGCCCCGGCAATGAGAGGGAAGTGATAAGTGAGAAGAGAGAAGTGTCTCTGGCGCGTTGTTGTCACAGTTACCCAGCTTTCATGTCTCACTTTTCACCTCTCACCTGCTGCGGGGAAGGCGTCGCGGCTTTTTCCTGCCGCATTTGCTCCGGAGTCTTACCGCTGCTGTTTTGGCTGCCGGCACCGCGCGTAGGCAATCCGCGTTGCACGATCAGATCCATCGCTCGTTCAATTGGAATACGGGCGATGCCATGCTGCTGATCGACCCATCCGTAGCTGCTCAGCTTCTCTTCTTCCGCCGCACGAAATTGATCGAGATCTTCAACCGGGTTGGCCTGCAGTCGCGGCTCGGGCGCGAGCACACGTGGCTGCAGAACGATCCGCGACGGCGGATCAGGGGAGGGATATTGCTTCGCGAAGACGCGGAATAGTCCTGCAAGCGCGAGGTGGATTACAATCGCAGTTACAACCAGACCAATGCCAAACCAGACTACCGCGCGAACATTGACGTCCCGAGTCTCGTGGCCAATTTCCTCAACGTTAGGGTCAGCCATGTTGCCTCGCTTCCAATAATGGGAACGCAATCAACGGGCGGCTTTTCAAACTTCGAAGGAATAACGCGAACCAGAAACCGCCAATTCCGAGCAGTTCAGTGACATCGAGCCAATGGACGAAGAATCCCTTGGGGTGAAACGCGGGAGCCACCAACCAGAAATTGTTGACGACACTCATCGCCACGATGCAAAGGCAGATTCCGGCCAGCCAGTAGCGGCTGCGTTTCGCTTCGCGTGAAAGCAAAAGGGCGAACGGCAGCAGAAATTCACCGACTGTCAGTACAAGTGCGACCCACTGCCAGCCGCCTCGGCTGCGCGGTAAATACCAGGAGATCTCCTTCGGCAGATTGCCCGACCAAATGATGAGCAGTTGCGAAAACGACACGTAGATCCAGAAAATCACGAACGCGAGCACCATATTGCCGAGGTCGTGAAGAGCTTTCGTCGGAACGCGCTCAGGATCAGATAGCAGGCACAGCAATGCCGTCGTTAGGGCCAATGCGGCGAGGAATTGTCCGGCCATGAAGACAATCACGAAAATCGTGGAGTACCATTCCGGCGTGAGCGACATCACCCAATCGGTGGAGGCGAAGTTCATGCACAGCACGTAGCTGATCAGCCCGCTGGCGCTTAGCGCGACCGGCGAACGCGCCGGTTGTTCGTGATAGCGGCGGCGCAGGACGAAACCGAACACAAGCAGGACCGCGAAGTAGAATAACGATCGGCCGATGAAGAACGGCACGTTGAGGTACTGCTGTTTGTGGTGAGCGCCCGGCGTGGAGCTGAGAATTCCGTTCGCCCAGCCATAGATATCGTGCAAGCCGAACAACACCGGGGCGAAAAGCAGCACCAGCAATGGCAGCGCCATGATTGCGCCGATACAAAGATTGCGAACTGCCAGGCCCCACATTCCTCCGGTCAGATTTTGCATCATCACCACTACCAGTCCGCCTAACGAGAGCCCGATCCAGAATAGCCATGCGAACAAATAAGAGTGGAAGAACTGCGCATGATTGAACCACCCGCCCGCTAGAGACAATCCACTGGCGATTCCTCCGGCCGCCAGGGCAATGGTTTGCCAGCGGTTCAGTGCAGATGTGAGCTGTGGCTGAGTCATTTCCGGGCGGTTTCTAATGTCGCAGCGCCGCGCTGATCGGCATCTGACGGTGATGCGTGCTGGCTCAATTGCAGAGCCCGGATGTAACCGATGATGGCCCACCGATCGGCCGGGCTAACCCGAGAGGCGTATGGATACATCACTCCGTAGCCATTCGTCATCACGTCGAAAAAGTGTCCGGCGGGCGCGTTTCGCAGCCGTTCTTCATGAAGTGATGGCGGCTGGGGAAACCCGCGCTGAACAATCATTCCGTTGCCTTCACCGGTGCGTCCGTGACAAACGGCGCAGTAGATATCGAATCGCTCCCGCCCACGCTGCAGCACATCACGCGTGACGGGGACAGGCATCGTGACCGCCAAGTCGTTGCCGATTTTTCCGGTAAAGTATTGCTCATCGTCGCGCAGTTCTCCGCGGGCGACGGTGTGGGCCGGCGCAGCTCGTGACCCGGCTCCATCGGCAAAGAAGTTCTCTTCGGCCAAGGGTTTCAGATGCTGCTGATCAACCATGCCGCGGCGGCAGGACGTAGCGTAGACCAATGCCAAAACAGTGGCGGCGAGCTGCATCCACGGTTTCATTTCGCCACCTCCGTGACGCTGATTGGGTTTAACGACTGGAGAAGCTGGCGCACTTCCGTGGCGCGAAACAGTGGATCGCGCGCCTCGATACAGAGGAAAAAGCGGGTTTGGCTGGCCAGCTTGAATTGTGGCGCGTTGAAAACCGGGTGGTACGGTTTGGGCAGACCGTTTAACCACAGCATGCCGAGCAGGCCGGCGATCGCGGCGAACAGAACGGTCAGTTCGAATGTGATGGGGACGAATGCCGGCCAGCTATGCAGCGGCCGGCCACCGACGTTCAGCGGATAATCGATCACCGCCGAATACCACTGCATTCCGTAGGCGGTAAACGCGCCCGTTATGCCGCCGATCAATACGATGAGCGGAATGCGCGTGCGGGTGAATCCCAGCGCTTCTGCCGCTCCTTCGACGGCATACGGACTATAAGCATCCATTTTGCGATAGCCGGCCTTGTAGGCCCGGCGGATGGCGGCCAGCAGCTGGTCGGCCTGGCCGAATTCGGCCATCATTCCATGCACCTCCTCTTTCACCGGCGTGCCTCCGATTTTTGCTGAACAAGATCACGCATCTCGCTGATCGAGATGGCGGGCAGGACGCGCAGGAACAAAAAGAATAACGAGGCGAATAAGCCTAACGATCCAATCAGCGTCATCCAGTCCCATCGCGTCCCGTGGAAAATTCCCCACGCGCTCGGCATGAAGTCGCGATGCAGACTGGTGATAACGATGACATAGCGTTCCGTCCACATTCCGATCTGGACGAAAAGGGCGACAACAAATAGCAAACCGGGCGAGGTGCGGACCCGCCTGAACCAAGTCGCTTGTATCACAATGACGTTGCAGAGGATCAATAACCAGTAGGCCGGCGCATACGGGCCGAACATCCGGTTTTGGGTCATGAACCACTCGAATTTGTCGTCGCTGTACCACGACATGAACGCTTCGGTGATGTAGCCGTGGGCAATCATCAGGCCGGTCGCGAGCATCACCTTGGCGCAGTTGTCGAGGTGACGGATCGTGATGAAGTCTTCGAGGTGGTAAAACTTCCGGATCGGGATGGCCAGCGTGAGCACCATCGCGAAGCCGGAAAAAATCGCGCCGGCCACGAAATAGGGTGGAAAAATGGTCGAGTGCCAACCCGGCACGATGGCGGTCGCGAAATCTGCGGACACCACGCTGTGAACCGAAAGAACAAGCGGGGTCGCAAGTCCGGCCAGCAGCAGATAGAGCATGTGAAATCGTTTCCAGTGCCGCGCTGAACCGCGCCAGCCTAACGATGCGATACCGTAAATCAGCTGGCCGAATCTGGTCGCCGCCCGATCCCGCATGGTCGCCAAATCCGGCACCAGCCCGATGTACCAAAATATGAGGGACACGGTGAAATAAGTGCCCACCGCGAACACATCCCAAACCAGCGCGCTCCGCCATTGCGGCCACAGATCCATGGTGTCCGGGTAGGGAAACAGCCAATAGAACACCCATGGCCGCCCGAGATGCAGCAGCGGGAATAACCCGGCACAGGCCACCGCGAACAGCGTCATCGCTTCCGCAAACCGATTGATCGAGGTTCGCCAATCCTGGTGTAACAACAGCAAAATCGCGGAAATGAACGTGCCGGCATGACCAATGCCGATCCACCAGACAAAATTCACGATCGCGAATCCCCACGCGACGGGAATGTTCACGCCCCAAATGCCAACGCCTTTGTAGAGCAGCCACCCGATGGCGAAATTCATCATCATCAAAAGGGCGAACGCCACCGCGAAACCGGCGAGCCAGCCGCGGTGAACCGGCCTCGTCAGGACAACGTCAGTAATCTTCGCGGTGACGGATTCGTTGTCGTATCCTGGCGCGACCACTGGTTCTGACAGCTCGGTGTTCATGTCTGATCGAACTCCGGGTTCGGGTTGCGCAGTCGCGCCAGGTAAGTTGTGCGCGGACGGGTGTTGAGTTCGGCCAACAGTCCGTAATTCAATGGCGACTTCCGCAGTTTCGCGACTCGACTGCTCGGATTGTTGATGTCGCCGAAAGTGATTGCCTCCGCCGGGCACGCTTGCGCGCAGGCGGGGGTGATCTCGCCGTCGCGAATGTCCCGATTCTCTTTTTCCGCCGTGATCTTTACCGCGTTGATCCTCTGCACACAGTAGGTGCACTTTTCCATTACTCCGCGACTCCTCACGGTCACGTTCGGATTACGCATTAGCTTGCGCGTAACCGGCTGCTCGAACTGATTTGCGTCGTATTCCAGAAAATTGAACCGCCGAACCTTATACGGACAATTGTTCGAGCAATAACGAGTGCCGACGCACCGGTTATAAACCATCTGATTCAATCCTTCGCTGCTGTGCACTGTTGCCGCGACCGGGCAGACCAGTTCGCAGGGCGCATTTTCGCAATGCATGCACGGAACCGGCTGATGTGATGTCCACCCGTTTGTTAGGCCGGTTTCGAAATATCGATCGACCCGAATCCAGTGCATCTCGCGACCGCGCGCGACCTGTTCTTTGCCAACGACAGGAATGTTGTTCTCGGCCTGGCAGGCGATGGTACACGCACCGCAACCGATGCAGGTGTTTAGGTCGATGACCATGCCCCAGGCGCGCCCATCGTATTTCACCTTAGGATAAAGTGTTTCGTCGCCATGCGGTGGCGGCTCGTCGCTTTCCGCTATCTGGCCGGGCTTCTGCTGAAATTCGCCAAGCGTGCCGGCTCGCACCTGTTCGCGACCTTCCATCTTCCAATGCTGCTGAGTCGTGACCAGTTCATGCCGGTCGCCGGATTTTTCGATCTCCAAACCCGGTCCGCCCCACATTGCATCTGATGTGCGCAAGGCGAAAGCGTTGAAGCCGACGCCATTGCCTACTGAACCGGCGCGGGTGCGGCCGTAGCCGGAGTGAACCGTCACGCAATCACTCGCTTGTCCCGGCAGGATCCAAATCGGCGCCCGAACGGATCGTCCGCGAAACTTTAGATTTACGACGTCGCCATTCGCCAGGTTCAAATCCTGCGCTGTTGAAGGACTAACAATTGCCGCGTTGTCCCAGACGATGGTGCTGAACGGTTCCGGGAACTCTTGCAGCCAGGCATTGTTACTAAATCGGCCGTCGTAGGTTTGTGAACTCGGCCGGATCAGCAAGTGAGTGCCGCCCGCGATTTGACGTTGTGGCGAGCCTGAAACGAGCGCCGGAGCAGATGGTTTCGGATTCCAGTTCGCAACCACACCGTCGTGCACCGATTTACGCCAGGTGTTCTCGAAATCCGCGGCTGGATGTTGCTTCTGCCAGAACGCGCGAACAATATCGTATGGCGTCGTCGCAGCGTCTTGCAGCAGGAGCGCAAGAAGCTCGTGCCGCGACCTGCCGCCATACAGGGGCTCGAGCACGGGCTGAACGATTGTCGCGGTGCCATCAAACGCCCGCGCATCGCTCCAGGTTTCCAGCGCATGCGCTTCCGGAAGGTGCCACCGGCAAAGGTTAGCCGTTTCGCTGGCGTATAGATCCAGATGAATGGTTCGCGGGATTTTTCCAAGTAAATGAGCCAACTCGAAATCAGCGGGCGCGTCGTACGCCGGATTACCGCTGATAACGATCAGTGTGTCGACAGCACCGGCACGAATCTCGTCGACCAGTTCGTGCAACTCGCCTCCGCCGGGTTCAGAAGCAATGTAATCTACCGTTGAACCGACGTTCCCAAGAATTTCGTTGATTCGCCGGGCAAGCGATTCGAACTGGTCGCTCACAACCAGGGATCGGCCTGAGTGCGCGCGCAAATCGTTTGCCACCGCTTTGGTCGAACCGCTGCCGGATTCGAGATCGCGCGCAAATCGTTCCAACTCATCCGGCGACAACGCTAATCGATGGTCGGCCATGGCTCCGGTGACGGTTGGCGTCGACTCCATGACGTAAAGCCGGTTCATCGCGACGCCAGGAGAGCGACCCTTTGCGAAATCGCGTCCGTATTTAAGGGTGGCTGGCCCGCTACCGAGGAAATCGTCGCCTAACGAGACGATCACCTGTGCTTTATCAAGGTGATAAATAGCCGAGATCTTGCTGGTGCCGAGCGGCTCGTACTCGTGCCATTTGGCCGCCGGATATTTCGCCAATAGCCGTCCGATCTGGTCCAGGAATGTGGGGGAGGTCTCGTGTCGCGATAAAATACGCAGACCGGCCCCGTCCGAGTTTCTCCACTGATCGGCGGCACGCAGCATTTCCGCGGAGAACGCATCCCACGTGCTGATTTGTCCCCGGTTCAACACCGACTGCGAGCGTTCGGGATCAAACAGCGTGAGCAACTCCGCCTGCATGAACACGTCACTTCGGCCAAGACTCGCCGGATGCTCCGGGTTCCCTTCGATCTTGGTGGGACGACCTTCATGTGTTTCTACGAGTACGCCGCGGGCGAATCCGCCTAGGGTCAGAGCGGTTGCGAAGTAGAGCGGCTTACCCGGAATCACGTCCTCGGGTTGCCTGACATATGGGACAATGTGCTCCGGCGGGTTCCGAGTACAACCAGTGGTGCTGGCCAGCGTAATCGAGGCCCCCATGAGTTTTAGGAATCGCCTTCGACTCAAATCGTTAGGCCAATCACCAGTCCCGGCTGGAAATTCGTCAGATGATCTCATCGGTGACAGACATAGCAGTCGGTTAAACCAGCAGTGTGGACGTGATTGACCTCGAGCAGCCGGGGCCCTGACTGGCTCCCGTCCCGTGGCGGTCGATAGGTCATGTTGAACACCTCCGCCTTTGGCCGAATAAATTTGGTGGGATCACGGTGGCAATCCAGGCACCACCGCATATAGAGCTCCTGGGTTTTGAAGGTCAGGGGCATTTCATTCACCTGGCCATGGCAGGTGGAGCAGCCGACGCCTTTGGCTATGTGAATGCTGTGGTCGAAGTAGACATAATCCGGCAAGTCGTGAACGCGTGTCCAGCGGAGCGGGCGTCCTGTTTGCAAACTGTCCCGCACGGGTTGCAGCAAGGGAGCGTCCTTCCACACCTGCGAATGACATGTCATGCAAGTTTCGGTCGGCGGTATCCCGGCGAACGAGGAGTCTTCAGCGGACGTATGACAGTATCGGCAGTCAATGCCCAACCCGCCGACGTGATGTTGATGGCTGAACGGCACCGGCTGTTCCATCGGGACGTTCACCCGCGTCCAGAACTCGGACCGGGAATAGGCAAACATCGTCGCCCATGTGCTGAGGCCCAGCAGCGGAATACCGATCACGGTTGCCTTCGCGATCGCATTCGCTCGCCGTTTGAAAAGCTGTGCCATTAGAGAGCGTACCGGACGGCTGCAGGTGGAGCCACAATTAGCAATCGCGTGCCGGTGCTGCTCTTAAATGGAAAAAAAAAGGCGCCGAATAGGACGAATTGCTCTCAGCCAGCCAAATGGGACCGCTGAAAGGTCGGCAGCACCTTACAAGGCGTCCTGGAATTTGCTGTCGCGTCGAGGGCACTGCTTACCGGCGTGTGCGATGTAATTCCGAATTTTTCGGAGCGTCGGTTGCGAGGTTTTCGTAAGCGCCGATCGGATGGCGGCTGCCCGTTGGAGGCCTAGGCTAAGGAGTAGCAGCGAGGCTATGTCCGTCATTTTTCTTATCGCATATTTTTCGCCAGCGCATATCCGGGTCATACAGGGGCGCGGGCCGTGAGCATTGGGCGGAAACATTGGGCTATCGCGGAAGGATGGATCCCGGAGTGGAGTCATGGACCCAAGCCGGAAATGGAGAGTCATGAGACTGCCTGCATTTTAAATGCGGGTGACAGCGACGCGCACGTTGAGATCACGATTTTCTATGCCGATCGTGGCCCGGCGGGGCCCTACAAGTTAACCGTACCGGCGCAACGGACACTTCACCTCCGGTTCAACTCGCTAACGGATCCGGAGCCAATTCCGAAAGCGACTAATTACGCCAGCAGATTCGATTCGGATGTACCGATCGTGGTTCAGCATACGCGCCTCGATTCCAGGCAATCGGAGAATGCTCTGCTCTCCACAATCGCATTCGCAGGAGACTAACGAAAGGGACATATGGCTGATCTGGTAGGCGATTTTCTGGTTAAACGGCTGGCGCAATGGGGCATTCGGCGGATTTACGGTTTCCCCGGTGACGGAATAAACGGAATCATGGGTGCGCTGAACCGGGCCGACGGAGCCATGCAATTTGTTCAAGTCCGGCATGAGGAGATGGCGGCATTCATGGCGTGCGCTCACTCCAAGTTCACCGGGGAGGTAGGGGTGTGTATGGCTACCAGCGGACCGGGTGCGATCCATCTGCTAAACGGGTTGTATGACGCGAAGATGGATCATCAATCCGTCGTCGCGATAGTCGGTCAACAGGCTCGGGCCGCCCTCGGCGGTGATTACCAACAGGAGGTCGATCTTATTTCGCTGTTTAAGGACGTAGCCAATGAATTTGTGCACATGTGTTCCGATCCCGTGCAGATGCGTCACCTGGTGGATCGTGCGATGCGAATCGCAAAGGTGGGACGATGTGTGACCTGCATCATCATCCCCAACGATGTGCAGGAACTCGAAGCCGTGGAAAAGCCGCCGCGCGCCCACGGCACAGTACACTCCGGGATTGGTTTTCCGTCACCTCGGATTGTGCCTAACGATTCCGAGCTTCGGAAAGCGGCTGAGGTTCTCAACAGCGGCAAGAAAGTGGCCATTCTGGTTGGCGCGGGTGCGCTTGGCGCCGCCGACGAAGTTATCGAAATCGCCGATCTGTTAGGCGCGGGAGTGGCCAAGGCGTTACTGGGGAAAGCTGCGCTTCCGGACGAGCTGCCCTACGTAACGGGATCGATAGGCCTGCTCGGAACAAAACCGAGTTGGACCATGATGAGCGAGTGCGACACGCTGCTGATGATCGGCTCGAGTTTTCCCTATTCCGAGTTTTTGCCGAAGGAAGGCCAGGCTCGCGGGGTCCAGATCGACATTGATGGACGGATGCTGTCCATCCGATACCCCATGGAGGTCAATCTCATGGGCGATAGCGCCGAGACATTGCGCGCGCTCATCCCGCTTCTGGACCGGAAGCAGGATCGGTCGTGGCGACAAATGCTGGAGAAAGAGATCGAAGAGTGGTGGAAGGTTCTCGAGGCCCGGGCGATGAACAGTGCGGAGCCGATCAATCCGCAACGGGTTTTCTGGGAACTTTCACCACAACTTCCCGACAATTGCATCATCACGGCGGATTCGGGTTCCGGCACCAACTGGTTCGCACGCGATCTGAAGGTTCGCCGCGGCATGATGGCCTCGTTATCCGGTAATCTGGCGACGATGTGCCCGGGCGTGCCGTACGCGATTGCGGCGAAGTTTTGTTTTCCTGAGCGGGTCGCTATTGCATGCGTGGGCGACGGGGCGATGCAGATGCTGGGCAACAACGGCCTGATCACGATTGCCAAGTACTGGAAGGAATGGCGTGACCCGCGTCTGATCGTTCTTGTCCTGAATAATCGCGATCTAAACCAGGTTACCTGGGAGCAGCGCGCCATGGCAGGGGATCCGAAATTCGAGGCCTCCCAGGACGTGCCTGACTTTCCCTACGCTCGTTACGCGGAGATGCTGGGGCTCCGCGGGATCTTCGTAGATAAACCGGAGCAAATTGCGGACGCATGGGACCAGGCATTCGCTTCCGATCGTCCGGTGGTGTTTGAAGCCTACACCGATCCGAATGTTCCCACGTTGCCGCCGCACATCACCTTCCAACAGGCGGAAGCGTACTCGAAGGCACTGTTCAAAGGCGATCCCGAAGAGCTGGGGATTATTCGGCAAACATTCAAAGACGCGATGGAATCCTTTGTCCCGCATCACGACTAACGAAAGGCACGCGGTGATGCCGAACGATCCGCTCGCTTCAATCCTGTCACCGGAGGAAAGGAGGACGCACCAACGGCTGGGGAGAGAGAATGGATCCAGCGGCCGAAAAAGGGCCAGCGAAACAGGGATCAATGCCGTTCGCGTCTCCGTTTACCGGGTTCCGACTGATGGGCACGAGTCGGACGGCACCTATCAGTGGGATGCCACCACCCTGGTCCTGGTCGAAATCACTGCCGCTGACGAAACCGGCCTCGGCTTCACTTACGCCGATTGCGCCACGGCGACATTGATTCACGACTCGTTAGCTAAAGTGGTGACTGGCCATGACCCGATGCACATTCCACGCGCGTGGATCGCGATGGTGCAGGCCATCCGAAACATTGGTCGGCCGGGAGTAGCTTCGATGGCCATTTCTGCGGTCGACAACGCTCTTTGGGACCTGAAGGCGCGCCTGCTCAACACTCCTCTCGTTAGTCTGCTTGGCCCAGCCCGTGATACGCTGCCCGTCTACGGCAGCGGCGGATTCACTTCCTACACGCCAGACCGGTTGCAGGAGCAGCTCCGGGGCTGGGTATCCCAGGGCATTCCGCGAGTGAAGATGAAAATCGGTCGCAATCCTGACGCTGATGCCGCTCGGGTCGCGGCCGCCCGGCAGGCAATCGGAGATGATGCCGAGTTGTTCGTAGACGCGAATGGGGCGTATTCGCGCAAGCAGGCGCTGCAGCTGGCCCATGCTTTTCAG
>JBJMXE010000058.1:0-20273 GCA_045809745.1 Chthoniobacterales bacterium
CATCTTGAACACCTTTACCAAGGCCGCCATCGGCGCGGTCGCAGTGGTAAGAAGGAGAGAAGTAGTTCCGCCACTCGCGTGGTGACGACAAATTGCCCCGAACGCATCCATCGAAGCGTCCATCGCGTCGTGGCCAAGCGCGCCGTGGACGTGAAGGTCGATAAATCCCGGCGCGAGATAGTTTCCGCCGAGATCCAGTTGCTCCCGAACCGGAGAACCTGAGTCCGCACGAATCGCGGTGATTTTGCCATTCCGGGCCTCGACCTCGAGACCGTCCCTGGTGCCATCCGGAAAAATGAGTCGCGCGTTTCGGAGAATCATTGTCGTGCGATGACCTAAGGCTGAATGGTTAGCCGTCCAGCTTCAATCACCGAGTGGCTGCCGGAACGGATTGCGTTTGAGGCAGCCTACGTTCAACTTCTAGGACTGCGATGGAATTGGATTATGACGTAGCCATCCTCGGGGGCGCTTTTTCCGGCGCTGCCACCGCGCTGATGCTGAAGCGCAAATATCCATCGGCCAGGGTCCTTATCATCGAGAAAAATGCCGAGTTTGACCGGAAAGTCGGTGAATCGACCACCGAGGTCAGCAGTTGCTACATGACCCGCATTTTAGGTCTGGCCAATTATCTAGGCCATGAACAACTGGCCAAGCAGGGGCTGCGGCTCTGGTTCTCCCATTCGCCGGACCAGCGATTTGATGACTGCGTGGAAGTGGGGCCGCGATATTCGGCGCGAGTCCCGACGTTTCAGGTGGACCGAGCCAAACTGGATTCGCACATGTTGGAACGTGCGGTGGAAGCCGGCTGCGAATTGTTGCGTCCGGCGAAGGTCACGCAGTGCGAACTTCGCGGCGCGGATGGCCAGAACCTGACCGTTGCGGTTAATGGCTCGGAACGACGAGTGTCCGCGCGCTGGCTGGTTGACGCGAGCGGGCGCGCCACATTTCTCGCGCGGAAGCTCGGATTTTATCGGCCTAACCTGGATCATCCGATAAATTCGGTGTGGGCGCGCTTCACCGGCGTGAAAGATTGGGACAGCTACGATTGGCGCGAAAAATATCCTGATTACATGGCGGCGTGCCGCACCTCCCGCTCGTGGGCGACAAATCACCTGATGGGGCATGGCTGGTGGTGCTGGATCATTCCGTTGCGCGGCGGCGATGTGAGCGCAGGAATTGTTTACGACAGCCGTATTTTCAAATTGCGGGAAGGCGCGAACATTAGCGAGCGGCTGCACAGCCATTTGTTATCGCATCCGGTGGGTCGTGAGATTTTCGCGGATGCGCGCGCAATCGAGGGCGATGTGCACGCATTCTCCGGGCTGCCATATTACGCCGAACAAGTTTCTGGAGACGGTTGGGCGTGCGTCGGAGATGCGGCGGGCTTCATCGACCCGCTTTACAGTCCTGGCCTCGATTTTTGTTCGTACACCAGTTCATACGTCGCCGATTTTCTGGCGCGACACCTAACCGGTGAAGATGTCAACCAGCGGGTTCGCGATTATAACACCCATTACCCGGTTATGTATCGCTACTGGTTCGAGGCGCTGTATCGCGACAAATATTATTACATGGGAGACGCCGAGCTGATGTCGGCCGCGTTGCTGTTAGACGTGGCGTCATACTATTTCGGACTGGTCATTCCAGCTTATGAAAATCCAGAGAAGGCATTTAGCGAGCTGCCGTTTCGTGGAACACCGGGCCGGGTGGCCGCGCGGATGATCGGCTTTTACAATCGCCGTTTGGTCACGATGGGAAAACGACGATCTGCCACCGGCTACATGGGCCGCCGCAATGGCGGCTGGCGCGAACTGTACGACGGGTTTGTGCCTGACCGAAGAATCGCCGGCCTGCTTCGAACGGGCCTTTTACGCTGGGCACGCGCGGAGCTCACCAATCTTCGTTTGATGTTGTCACCTCCGGCGCGCAGTGCAGCGGCTACAGGTTCGGCAGCTGCTCCGCTGGAGGCCTAAGCGGGCAACCGGGAAAGAGCGTTTTTTCGCCCTTTTCTCTGTTCCGCCGCTCATCTCCCGGCTTCCTGGATTCGAGGTTGCCTAACGAGGTCCGAGCAGTCCCAAATACCAGTCCACAAAAGCCGGGCCAAAAAACATCCAAAGCAGTGCGCCCAGCGCCAGGTAGGGCCCGAACGGCAGCTTGCTTGACCAAACCCGCTTGCCGAGGAGTAAAGTCGCGAGGCCAACTAACGATCCAATCAGCGAACCGGCGAAGATACTGAACAAAACGGAACGCCACCCCAGGAACGCGCCAATGGAGGCAAGGAATTTTAAATCACCGCGCCCCATTGCTTCGCGCGGGATTTGCAACTCGATGACGGTACCGGAAATTTCGTTTACTTCGTCGAGCTTGAATGCCTCGCCTTCGACGGTTAGGCGATCGTAACTAAATTCGAGAAGGATCTTGTTGTGAACACGGCCGTCGATGTTCACATCGTCGGACTTCAGCAGCAGCCGATCCGTCTCGCGAGCGAAGTGTTCGCTCCATAGGCTTCGTTCTGGACCAACCACAAAGTCGGCGTCGTCCCCGTGACGTTTCCAGGTAAATGGTGTTGGACCGTCTAGTCGAATTCGTTTTTTTCCGAACGCAATTTTCCCGGCCTCAAGGACAAACAGCAACGTCACATAGCCGAGTGCGGCGGCCAGCACCGACCGAATGATCGCTGCCAAGCGACTATCGGCGCTCTGCAGTGCGGGAACGATCAGACTGGCGATGATCCCGGCGACGGTACCCCCGATCGTGATCTCGTCGGGTATAATAAAATGCTCGAAGTCGATGAACGTGGCGACGATGACCAGAGAAACAAAGACCCAGTAGGCGATTGCGACCTGCCATGGAAAAACTTTCCAAACCGCCAAAAAAAACAGCGCGGTGAGGAGTTCGACGCCAAAGTAGCGAAAGCTGATTCTGGTGCGGCAATTGGCGCAGCGGCCCCTCAACACCAGCCAGCTGATCAGCGGGATATTTCGGAACCAGGGGATCGGCTGTTTACATTCGGGGCAAAACGAACGTGATGGCTGGTTAACCGAAAGATCCCGTGGCAGCCGGTAGATACAGACGTTCAAAAACGAGCCAATCGTTGCGCCCAGCACGAATGCGAACGCGGAAAAGAGGATCTGATAAGCCCGGTCGTCCACGATCAAACCGGAGTTGCGCGGACTTTTCGGCGTTCCATAAACCAGGCGATCCAGATGCAGCTCTCATACAGAAGGCACATCGGGGTTGCCATCGCTACCAGCGTCAGGATGTCCGGCGTAGGCGTGATGATCGTCGCCAGGATGAAGATCAACACAACGGCATAAGGTCGGGTGCGGGCCATAAAATGATAGGTGACAAGCCCGAACCGGACCAACGCGAGAACAACGACCGGCAGTTCGAACGACAGGCCAAATCCGATCGTGAACCGGGTCACAAAAGAATAGTACTGTTGAACCGTCCACGCCGGTGTCCAGCCTAACGATTGGGTATCGTGAAAGAAAAATAGAATCGTTTTTGGCAGCAGCCAGAAGTAGCAGACCAGAACACCTAGCAAAAATAATCCGAAGCTGGCCAGGATCGCCGGCAGCAGAAATCGCTTTTCCAGCGCGGTGAGTGCCGGCAAAACGAACTCAGCTAAAAAGTAAAGCAGCAGCGGGAACGAAATCACAATCCCGGCATAAAACGCCAGGTGAAATGATACCGTGATGGAATCGGTAATACCGAGCGCGCGAAGCGTGCTGACCTGAGGATCTACGGCATTGAGCGGCGCCTGGAGAACTCGCACCAGTGTTCCGCGAAAGGCGAAGCACCCGATCATGGCGGCGGCCAGTGTCAGGGCCATTTTGACAATCGTCCATCGCAGATCTTCCAAATGCTCCAGAAAGGGCTTGGAAGTTTCGCTTTCCGGAACTTCTCGGAATTTAAAAAAGTTTCGAAGCGCCATCAGCGATGCTCGTCACTAGCTGGTGTGAAATGAAAGAAACCCCCGCGCGGCAAGGCGAGCGCAAATGCTGAGCGTGTTGCTATCGCGGATCTCATTCTCCGCAATCATTGCCACCAGCTCTTTGGCGGTGAAGTCACGGCAGTCGATGATGCCTTCGCCTTCTTCGGCCGCGTGGACGGCTGCCGGCACGACCGGTCGCGCGAGAAAAAAGTAGCAGTGCTCGTCAGTAAAGCCCGGTGACGAGAAGAAGTAGCCCAGCGAGATGAGTTCGCCTCCCGCGGCCAGGTCGTGGCCAGTCTCTTCATGTAATTCACGAAGGGCCACGCCTTGGATCTGAGTATCATCTGGATCCGCGTTATCGTCGATTTGGCCGGCCGGCATTTCCCAGATCGTTGCTCGAATTGGAACCCGCTCCTGACGGATGAGCAGGAACCGCCCATCGGCAGTCACTGGCGCTATAACAACAGCCGCCTTGCGATGAACAATGGTCCATGGCCGCGGTTTCTCGTTTGTCGGTGTTTTCACCAATTCGGTGGCAACCGAAAGATGTTTATCTGTCCAATGAGTCGTGGCGGTCTTTGTTTCCCAGCCCTCCTCCTGGCGCACCAGGTTCGTGAATCGCACCGGTGAAGGTTATGAATGGCGCAGAGAAAAGCGAACGCGAAGCTCGATGACGCGCCGATCTGGCCGAGTTTGTTACCTACTGCAGTTGCTGCTGCCAGTAGGCGATTCGATCGGAAACGTTCTGTGGCGACGGAGCCCCTGGCGCTGTCCGTTTGGCTAAAGAAGCCCGGGCGTCAAAAACATCCGCCAGATCACCGGTAAAGGCCGGCGAAATCGTACTCAGTTGGTCGGCGGGAACACGGTTGAGAGATACACCTAGCTTCGCCGCCAGAGCGACTAATCTCCCGACAGCGTCATAAGCATCGCGAAATGGAATGCCGTGCGACACCAGCGCTTCCGCGAGGTCGGTCGCGAGCAGGGCAGGATCCGAGGCGGCTGTTTCCATCCGGTCGCGATTCACTTTCAACTCGGGCAACATGGCCGCGAACAGCTGCAGCGTTCCCTCGATGGTGTCGACCGAATCGAATAACGCCTCCTTATCCTCCTGAAGATCGCGATTATAAGATGACGGCAGACCTTTGAGAGTCGTTAGGATGGAAACGAGGTTTCCGTAGAGCCGTCCGGTCTTGCCGCGGGCGAGCTCGGCCATGTCCGGATTTTTCTTCTGCGGCATCAAGCTCGATCCGGTGGCGAACTCGTCACTGAACTCGATGAAGCCAAACTCGCTCGTGCTCCAAAGAACCAGATCTTCGCTCAGCCGCGACAGGTGCATTCCAGCCATTGCCAGGCAGAAGAGAAACTCGGCGATGAAATCGCGGTCGCCCACCGCATCCACGCTGTTCTGCGTGACTGCCGAAAAGCCAAGCTGTTGAGCGAGAAGATTTCGATCGAGAACGATGGTTGAACCGGCGACCGCGCCGGCGCCGAGAGGCAGAACATCTGTACGGGTTAGGCAATCATCAAGGCGGCTGCGGTCCCGCGCGAATGCTTCTACCTGGCCGAGTAGATAGTGGGCGAAGAAGATCGGCTGCGCGCGTTGCAGATGCGTGTAACCCGGCATGAGAATGTCGGCATGAACAGTCGCGAGTTGCAGCAGCGCAGACTGCAGAGCTTTCAGCCATTCGTTCAGGTCACCAATTCGAGCTTTTACATAGAGCCGCAGGTCGAGCGCGATCTGATCATTACGACTGCGGCCGGTGTGAAGTTTGGCGCCAGCCGATCCGATTCGTTCGGTTAACGCCGATTCGATGTTCATGTGCACGTCTTCGAGTGTGGCCTTCCACTTGAACCTGCCGGCGTCGATCTCGCTTTCAATGTGCTGGAGCCCGCCGCGAATACTTTCCAGCTCATTTGAATCGATCAGTCCGGCGGCAGCCAGAGCTTTCGCGTGCGCGATGGAACCCGCAATGTCGTACTTGTACAAGCGACGATCGAACGACACGGATTCGCTAAACCCCTGTGCCAGCTCCGAGGCAGGTGTATTGAATCGACCTTTACGCATTTCTATTGCGGCGCTGCCTGACGATGAACCGTAGCGGAAACGTATTTCGTATTCGGGAGCACAAACTTACGCACTTCAACTTCGACGGTATTCATCGGAAAATTGGCTAACAGATGTGACGCCACTTCCGAAGCAAGCGTCTCAATCAGGTTCCATTGACGACTCATGGCCATTGTTTTGATTTTCGCACATACATCCACATAATTGATCGTCTGTTGAATATCATCTTCGAGCCGATCGAAATCAGCCTTGCTCCGTAGCGTAACGCTGATCGTTAGGCGCTGCGGATCGGCGCGTTCCTCGTCGGTAACGCCTATTCGCGCGCCTACCTCCAATTGCTCTACATGGATCAGGTCGATCAAGCCGATGGAATTAGGAGTTACACACGGTGAGACTTTCGCAACCACCAGCCTATTTCGGAGCCAGTGACGCGACGATCTGTTCGAACCGCGGATGCCCGCGTAACGAGTCCCAAAACGGATGCAGTTTGAGGTCGCCAAAAGTGGCGATTCCGGGCGCCTTCGCCGCCGTGGCCAGGATGTCGAGCGCCTGATTTTTCTCGCCAGTCAAAGTATAGATTAGAACCAGATAATAAAGAGCGACCGGGCCTTCAATCGAGTTGCCGCTTGGCTCAAAGAGCTTCACTGCGGCACGGCCGTGCTGAATTGCGGCCGGTTTGTCTCCCAGGTCAGCCTCGATCACGCCGAGCGCGCAGACAGCTTCGGCATAATTCGGCTGTTCCTGGACCAGCTTGAGCACCGGTCCCCGTGATATTTCGAAGAGGTGGTGAGCCGCTTCGTGGTCGCCCCGCGCCGAGGCCAGTACTCCCTCGCACCAGGTCCTCGGAAAGGGGAATCCTTCCGGGCGACAACCGTCGGGGCTCAGCGCAATTAAAGCGCGTTCCGCCGCAGCATAATCCCGCTCACACATTGCCAGGAAGAACCATTGCTCGGCAATCGACGTGACCTGGTCCGGGTTCTCGGCCACGAACTTCGCGATTAAATCGTGCAACGGCTTCGGGTTCGCATGCCATTCCAGCTCGATCATCTCGACTTTGACCCGAGTGCCAATATCGTTAGGCGAAATCTCAAGGGCGCGATTGAGCGTCGCCCTGGCATCGGCATAACGACGCAGGTCGAAATAGCTGATCGCAATCTGATTCAGGATCCCGAAATTCCGCGGATCCAATTGCAACGCTCGCTCCAGATTTCGAGTGGATTCATCCCAGCGGCCCTGCCGGCGGTCGATATAGCCCCTGATCACCAAAGGCCATGGATCGTTCGGCAATTTTGATTCGACGCCGGTCAACTCTCGTAACGCGCCGTCGTAATCGAAGTATCCCCAGTAGCGGTGCTTGGCCAGGGCGAGGTGAGCTTCGCCGGAGCCGGGCCGCAGTTGCTGCAACGCCTGGATTGCCGCTTCAGCTTTCTGCAAACGCTGAACCGTATGATCGGCGCCTTCGAAGTACATCTGGTCATGAGCGTGAGCGAGTTGGAAATAGGCCAGCGCGAATGACTGGTCACGTCCGATCGCCTGCTCCAGAAGACGGATCGCCTCGGTCAGGTTCTTGTCCCGCGGCGCGTTGAGAACCGAAGTCTCGATGAGATCTTTCGCCCTGACGTAAAGATCAAATGCGATCAGATCGTTAGTCGGAATTTGCTGGATCGCTGCTCGTTCGTGCGGCGCGAGCTTGACCTTGAGTTGCGCGCTGATCTTTTCGGCAATTTCGGATTGGATCGCGAATACATCGGCGAGCTCCCGGTCGTATTCCTCTGCCCAAACGTGCGCGTCAGTGCGGGCATCTATCAATTGTGCGGTTACCCGGACCTTGGGACCATTCCGTCGAACGGTGCCTTCGAGTGCGAAGGCCACCCCCAGCGCCTAACCAAACTCCCGCACCGTTCTTCTGACGACGCCCCGATACTGCATAACCGACGTGCGACTGATAACTTTGAGGTCAGCCGCTTTCGCGAGATCCGTTAGAATTTCGTCCTGTACGCCATCAGCGAAATAGACATCCTGGGTTTGATCGCTCAGGTTTTCGAACGGGAGCACGGCGATGCTTTTCTCCGGGACGACTTCAATTGGCGCTTCGGCGGGCTGTGACTGTGAGCGTCCGGGGCGCCAAAACATCCACAAGCTGCTGGCGAACGCGATGACCGAGAGGAGCGCCGCACTAACAATGAGGAGTGTGGGCCAGCGGAGCGGTTCGACTGGTCGCGCGGAAGGTTGCGCGCGCGGGGTGTGGCGCCCCCAGCGGGTGCGACGCAACTTTTCGGGAATAGCCTCGTTGCCCAGACCGTCTTTGAAGAGATTGGCGATGTGCAGGCGATATCCATGTTTCACCTCGCATTCACCAAGCGGGTGGACGGCTGATCGCCATTCGGCGTACTGCGCGAGATCGTCACCAACGTGCTGCGAAACCAGAATGTGGCCAGCATCCCCGCAATCCATTATTCGTTGCGCGATGTTTAATCCCGCTCCGGCGAAATTCGGCCGGTCGTTGACGTCGGCGATCTGGTTGACCGGGCCGCTGTGAATTCCCATTCTTATCCGAATGTGAGGGTGCTCCCGCAAGGCGCCCGCAACCTGGAAGGCGCACCGCACCGGTTCGTCTGGACTCTCGAAGAACACCAGCGCCATTCCGTCGCCAGTCGGTAGGCGGATCAGTTTGCCGGCGCCCTCTGCATTTCGAAAGCACTCCGTGCTCCGGACGATGCGGTTCAGCTCCTTGATGACCTTGATCTGATCGTTGGCCAGTAACTGGGAGAAGCCGACGACATCGATGAGGAGCAGGTGACCGAGTTCGAGCTTTAAATCAGGCTCGAGCGGCGGTTCCGGCTTTGAATCGACAGGCATGTCGCGGTGGGGGTTATCACCGACGCCGTGATTATCTTTTGCAGAAAGCCTGTTCGTCGAGCGCAAATGATCACGCGTTTGCTGCCGCTGCCCCGGTCAGGGTGCGGGGAAAGACCCGCTGTAAGATAAAATCCGGCGCGAAGGCAGCGAGGTTCAGCATTATCATGATCAGCGCGAACAGGTACATACCCATCGCCAGTCCGATACCCGCGTGCATCGCCAGGACCGCACCTAACCAGATCGTTCGAGTGCGTTTTGGCCAGACAAGAAAGGGATAGCTGATTTCGACCAGGCAAATCGCGATCCCGAGTGGTGCTAATGCGAAGTTCCATCGCGCGATGAGTGCGGGATCGAGAACATTGAACGGCGGCCGGGTCAGCGCGGCCCAGAGGTTCAGTCCATTCCACCAGTTCCCGCCGAGGCATTTTGCCAGACCGCTGAAGAAGTAGATGACGCACAAGTGCAGTTGGAGAACCCTCCGGAAGAAGCCGATCATCCGCGGGTTGTGCGCAGACGACCTCCAGACTCGGATTTCCAGAGACTTGGAGTCCGGCAGCGGCGCCAGCATCAGGTAGAAAAGGGCGATGCTCAGGAAGAGGTCCATGCCGTAAGCGAACGCTTCGGTGCTTTTCACGCAGGCGAGATGCAGGAACCAGGCGGTCACTGCAGCCTGCCGGCAAAACAATCCGACGGTTAACAACAGTGCGCTTAGGAGAAGGATTGCCCAGATCATCCGTAACACCGCCGATTCGGCGACCCGCAGATGCTGGCCGACCTCGACTAACCAGCTGACGCGCGGAATCAACGAGCTTTCAATCGACAACAGCGCCTCGGAGATTCGCCGCAGCGAAAAAGTACCGGCATCGTTACTGAGCAATTCAAGCCACCCGGACCGGGCAGATAAACAATAGAGGGCCAGCTCAATGCCGACGCCTAACCGGAATATTGTAAGCCAGTCATCAGATGCTTTTGGAAAAACAAATGTCCAAACGCGGCGCACTGTTCATTCACTCCGCGTGAGATTTGGCGGGCCGTCAGTGCGCGCGAGGTCAGAGCTGCACACGAAGTCGTAGCGTGGTTGCGCTCCATTCAAAAATTCGTCCGGCGCTGGAAACCTTAGGGCTGTCACCACGGTGTGCACCGCGATGGCATCGCGATGCTGCTGCAGAGCGGACGAGGCTAACATTTTCAGTACGACATCCCGCCAAAGACCGGGCGTTGCGAGCGCACTGTCGATCAAGGCCGACAGCCGCAATTCCTCAGTTTCTGACCGGACCGACGGCAGCTCCTTGTGGACCCGACCGTCCGGAAACGTGAGTTCAAACACAACCCGGAGGCTATTCGGCACATTTGGCGCGAAGAAGGTGTAAGGCGATTCAATTCCCGCGACGTGCGAATAACCAATGACCGTTTGTCGAACCGGGTTTGCGCGGTTTAGCCGCCGTGGCGACAGCCTATCGATAAGCCGGTCCAGGCTCGCCCACTGAACTGCGGCTTGCGGCAATTGGGTGTGACCCGCGCCGATGAGGCCGACCATGTCGGAGCAGGAGATCGCTCCGATGATCAAAAAATGTCCACACAGAGCGGCGAGCCAGAACCGCCGCTTTTTCATTAACGACCGGGCTTCTTTTCCGTGCTGCTCTTCTTTTGTCCAGCTTCCAGAAACCGTAAAAAATCAGCCGCTACGGCCGCATCTGCGAAACCAGCTGTCCCGGCGGTTTGGGTTTTTGCGCTTTTCGGGCTCGGCCCGGGTTCCGCGCTATCTTTTGGCGGGTCGAAGCAGGTTGCCAAATCACCGTCATCGTCGGCAGGCTTTTGCAGACTGCCTCTGACATAGTGACGGATTTTATAGTTCTTTTTATCTTTCCCTTGATCAGGATGCGCCGGGTCGTCGCCGTGATGTTTGAAGTAATGCTTCAACTCGTCAGGCTGGTAATCGACCAGATCCTGATCCATACTTGCTTCGGACCCAAATTTTACAATGTATTTGGGGTTTTCGATTTTTTGCCGATCCGTTGCTTGGGCCCACACAAACACCGCGAGAGCCACGGACGAAACGACGGCAATGAAACAAACAATTTTGATACCAGGGAGATATTTCATCTCCCCGGTTTGAGGCTCGCTTCCTGAATTAACAAGTCTAAAATTCGTTAGACTCGGCAGGAATGATCCTGCAAACTCGTTAGCAGCGGTCTATTTCTTCTTCTCCGCGGTTAGTGCCTCGAGGAACGCCTGCGCGTCTTTCGGATTTGCCAGAGCAACCTCCGCGGTGAGCTGTGTTTTCGAAGAACCTGGACTTGCGCTCACAACCGGCCGGGAAGGCCCTGCCGGCGTCGCAGATGCCGTAGGACTTGGGGTTGGGCTTGCCATGGGGATATCCGGCTCCCGACAGGTTTTCAGATCGCCCTCATCCTCAGTAGTGCCGTCTGTCTTGTAGTGGCGGATATGGTAGTACTTCGGATCCTTAAGGAATCGGTGCAGCAGCTTTTTCAGTCCATCAGGACTGTAGTTAACCGGTTCGCTTTCGTCCGGAGTAGCGCCTTCCCATCCCAGTTTGATAATGACCTTCGGATGCTTGGCCGGTGGTGTCCCTTTTTCTTCGCTCGCGTAAACGGCGAACGCGACCACCGACACAAGACCGAAGAACGCGATGATTTTCAGTCCAGGCAGTGTTTTCATTGGTCCGGTTTGACTGAGGTCCACAGCATTAGCAAGCCTTAAACCGGTTAGGCCGGGTTCTTACGCCTAACCAGTTATGACCGGATGAACGGAAATATCCTAACCGACGCGGAATCGAACGTCTCGGATAGTCTTGCGGCCGAAGCGGGTTTTAAGTTTTCGCAGAATCTCGGGTTTGGAGATTTGTTCCAGTTCGTAGTGCAAAGCGGGTTGTAAGACGCGCACGTACAAGACGCCTTCACGCAGAGAAGCTGGAGTGGAATGCGCGGCAATGAACTCGCCGACGATTGCTGCCCAGGCTTCGGTCACCTCGCTCTCGTGGAGCCGTTCGCGCAGCCCGAGCTTTTGCATCAACGTCGGGAGAAGTTCTGCCATCGTTTTCAGCCGATCCGGGCGCGACTTCGGCTCAGATAGTCCGCGCCATTCGGCAATCACCCGGTCGCGGAGGGAACTCGGCATAAAGTGCAAAGTGGAACAAGGCTCGTGATCTGACAATCGGAAACACCATGCGCAGGCGCAGAACACCTGAATCGAATCGTCAGTTGTCCCTACCGCCGCCCTGAGCCGCCGAACAGCGGCTCAGTACTTCCGCCGCATGTTGCTGGGAAGAATATTCAGCTCGGTGCGGTACTTGGCGACAGTGCGCCGCGCGATTGGAATACCGCGCTGGCTCAAGATCTCAACGATCTCCTTGTCGCTTAACGGCGCGTTGCCGTCTTCATTTTTAACCAAATCCAGGATCGCTTCTTTCACGCTGGTGTTGCTCATCGACTCGCCGGTGGCGGTCTGATAGCCCGGCGTGAAAAAGTATTTCATCTCGAACACGCCCTGTGGCGTAGCCATGTATTTGCCGGAGATGGCGCGGCTAACGGTGGTCTCGTGCACGCCGACTGCGTCCGCGATTTGGACCATGGTCATTGGCTTCAATTGTGACGAGCCATGCTCGAAGAATTCGCGCTGACGTTTCACGATCTGGTGAGCGATGTTGGAAATTGTCTGTTGGCGCTGGTGAATGGATTTGATCAGGAACTTACCGCTTCGAATTTTGTCACGAATGTAGTCCTTCACTTCGCTACCGTTCCCGTCCTGCGACATGATGTCTTTATAGGTGTTGCTGATGCGCAGATGCGGGATCTGTTCGCCATTCAATATCACCTGGTAGTCGCCATTGATCTTTTCGACTGTGACATCGGGTAATACGTAGTTTTGCGGAGCGGCCGCGAAGATTTGGCCGGGCCGCGGATCGAGTTGCGCGATGTTGTTAGCGCACTTTTGCACCTGCTCCACGCTGATACCCATGCGGCGAGCGATTTCGGGGAAACGGCGTTTGCCGAGATCCTGCATGTGCTCGGAAACGATTTTGTATTCGAGGCTGCTTTGCTTTCCTTCGCGTTTCAGCTGGATCAGCAAACATTCCCGAAGATCGCGCGCGCCCACGCCCGGGGGATAAAAACTCTGGATGAGGGTGAGCATGTGCTCGAAATCATCCTGTGCTATGCCGGTGTTCAATGCCATGTCCTCCGGCGTGGCTTGCAGAAAACCGTTGTCGTCGACGTTCCCAATGATCAGCTCAGCGGTTTTGCGATCGTTTGCGTTCAGCGCCGTCTGATTGAGCTGTCCCATCAGATGCTGCTGCAGTGTCTCCTGAGTGGCGATCGAATCGAAAAAGAACTGCCGCTTATCTTCCGCTTCCTGTGATCGACCACTGTAGCTGCTCGATTGCGCCATGTAATCGCGCCATTCTTCATCGAGCTTCGCCAGTTGATCGAATTCAGCCTTGAACTCCTCGTCAGCGGAAGGCGCCGGTTTCTTTTCTTCCGGCTCGTCTGGATCGGTAGCCAGTTCTTCCAGAACTGGATTTGTCTCCATTTCCTGCTGAACCAGATTGCGGAGCTCGAGCAGCGGCGCCTGCAATATCAAAAGGCTCTGCTGAAGCTGCGGGGCAAGGACCTGCTGTAAAGAAAGATTCTGCGACTGATGCATTCCTTGCCCGGCCATGTGCGGAGTTTACCTATGGGGACGACGACAGGCAAGCAGTTTGCTTGCCGCGCGGTTAACTGGCGCGAGAAATGGCGCTTTTACGTCGGAACACGACTTGCTCTGACAGGCTTCAGAAGCCCATCAATGAAAACAACCCTCTCGTTTGCTATCGCCACGCTGGCGCTGCTTGTTAGTTCCGGATCGGCCCAAAATCCCGCGGCGCAGAATGAACAGAGATTGCTGGCGCTTGTTCAAGACGTCCAGGCTCAGCAAAGCCAGATCGCGTCCAATCAGGACAAGATCGACGCCAAATTAGCCGAAGTGGCGGAGGCGATTCGCCTGGCCCGCATTTTTGCCGGTAGAGGAGGTAAATGACGATGGGTGCCTTAAGATTCGTCGCGTCCCTTGTTATCCTACTTGCCGCGTTTTGTGGTGGAGCGTCGGCGCAGCAGCCCACGCCACCAATGGTGATCGTTCAAGCGGCTGGAACTACCGCGCCAGCGGCTCCTGCTCCTGCGGCCGCGTCATCTGACTCGGCAGTTGCTGCCGCTATCAAATCGCTCGAGCAATCCAAAGCAGCTAACGATGCCTTGCTGAAAAAGCAGGAAGCGACGCTGCAGCAGCTCGATGAGCTGCAGAAGGCTGCGGAGCAGCTAAAAGTGTTCTCGAAACGGGTCTAACGATTCGACGCAGGTGCTGGGTCGGGAACATGAGCCACACCTTTGCCACTGCGCACCCCTGAACGTCTCTACAAATGGGCCATGTCCCATTTGTGAACCGTGTGCTCAACCAGTTGCGCGATCTTGTCGTTAACCTGATCGAAAAACAGCCGTGCTTTTTCAGCGTCGAAGACAGGGTATCCCTGTCCTTCTTTATAGAGCAGGATGCTGGACGGGAACGGATATGCGCTCCAGGTGTTTGGCGCGGGGATGGCAGTCGCCATTTCCGGCCCGGAATAGCGTTCGCGCTGCACCAAAGTTGGATCGATGGCTAGCATGAATGCCGTTTCGGTGTTGCCGGCGTGTCCGCCGTCCTCCCCAAACACCGCTTGCGTGACGTCACTACAGTACGACCACCAGTTGACTACCAGGATCCGGGTATTCGTCTCCCGGCCGACTTCCTGGGCTAGCGCCGAAAGAATCGCCGTCTGTCCGCCGCCGTGCCCGTTCAGCATGATCAGATTTCGGAACTTGTTACGTGCGAGACCAACCAGAACCGCGCGGACATATGCGCGGTAAACGTCTTCCGGAATGGTGAAACTCCCGGCGTAACTATCCAGGACACCGGTGAATCCGTAGGGGACGACGGGAGCGATCATCGCGTTCACGCGGTCGGCAATCGCGCGAGCAATGGCCAGCGGCGCAATGATGTCGGTTCCATTCGCGGTCGCGCCGTGTGCTTCGAGGGTGCCGAGCGGAAGCAGCACAGTCTGAATTCGCGACGGAACCACCTCGCCGAATTCCAGCCAGTTGATCCGCTCCATTTCGCGCGTAGTTGGTTCGTTTCGTTGCGGACCTGTCATGGCTCTTGGTTAATCGAAGGCGGGAGCAAGTTCAAAGACAAGCTGTGATAGCCAGCGACCAAGGTCGGCCTGGCAATGCGGTTCAGCTGCGCCGATAGTGCGATCGGCCTACTTCGCTACAGCAGCTTTACTCTTCGGTTCAACTTTCCGATAGAGCGTGGCCATGCTGATGCCGAGCATGCTGGCCGCCTTCTCGCGAGAACCCTGGCAATGGTTCAGCGTTGCTTCGATGTATGAGCGTTCCTGCTGCTGGACAAATTCATCGAGCGATTGGCCTACCGGCATAGCGGCGGCGACCTTCTCGGATTTCTCGCCCTGCGCTTCAGCCACGATATTGGGCGGCAAATCAGACGGTGTAATGAGGTCGTTCTCGCACAAGGCACAAGCGCGCTCGATGGCATTTTCGAGTTCGCGCACGTTTCCGCGGTAGTCGTAATGACACAGAATGTCGACAGCGGCTGGCTCGATTTTCTTCGGCTCGTTCCCGGTTGAACTGGCGTGCTTCTGAAGAAAATGGTTCACCAACAGCGGGACGTCTTCGAGCCGTTCGCGTAACGCTGGAATCTCGATGGGAATAACCGCCAGCCGATAATATAAATCCTCGCGAAATGTTCCGTCTTTTAGTTTCGGCTGTAACGGCTCGTTAGTCGCACCGATCACGCGTACATTTACCGGTGAACTTTTGTTGTCGCCAACGCGCCGCACCTCTCGCTCCTGTAAAACCCGCAAAAGTTTTGTCTGGAGCGGCGGCGCCATTGAATTCACCTCGTCCAAAAAGATGGTGCCGAGGTTTGCTTCTTCGAACAGCCCCCGTTTATCGGCGACCGCGCCGGTGAATGCGCCTTTCTTATGTCCGAATAATTCGGATTCGAGCAGGTTCTCCGGCAACGCGCTGCAATTGATCGCCACGAAGGGATGATGTTGGCGATTGCTGTTGAAATGTAGTCCGCGCGCCACCAGTTCCTTGCCGGTACCGCTTTCCCCAATGATCAACACCGTGCTGTCGGTATCGGCGACCTTATTAATGAGATTATAGACGTGCTGCATCTTCCGGCTGGTGCCGATGATATTTTCGAATCGATAGCGATTCTTCAGCTCTTTCCGGAGATAAGTATTCTCGCGAACTGCAGCCTGATAATCGAGCGCGCGCTGAATCCGGGTCTGGAGTTCGTCGATCTTGAACGGTTTCAGGACATAGTCGGTGGCACCCATCTTCATCGCTTCAACCGCGGTTTCAGTGCTACCAAACGCGGTGATCAAAATGACCGACGTTTGCCGATGATTTTCGCGCACATGACGTAAAACGTCGAAGCCGGTCATCGTCTCCATTTTGATGTCGGTGATGACCACTTGCGGCTGAATTGTGTCCAGCTGTTCGAGCGCTTTAGAAGGCGCGTTGAAAGGGAAAACCTGGTGTCCTTTTTCCCGGCAGAGCGTGACAATCACCTCAACCATCGCCGGTTCGTCATCGATAATGATTATCTTCGCCATAATCTCAGCGCGGAGAATATTGCAGGTTTGAGAAAAATAAAGCGGAAATGAGAACCACGGCGGCGTCACGCAGCCAGGATCGTGCCTGCCGCCATCCTCCAACTTACCGGTCCAACGTGCTCCACGACGCGGTCGTACGGGTTGCCAACGCCAGCGTCGGGGATGGCAATGAGATCAGCCCGAGAGCTTTCACGCATCCTGCCTAGTAAGTGTTCGCAACCGAGTGCCGCGGCCGGATTGACTGTCACCATCTGAACAGCCTCTTGCCGCGATACCTGCGGGTGCGCGGTTAGGAATGACCGCATCTCTGCAAATAGGTTTAAGTCTTCATTGCTGGCCAGTGAATCGGTGCCGAGGCAAACGTTGAACCGAAGTCTGCGCAACCGATCAAACTCAAATCGCGAATGTCCAAAATATTGATGACTCCTCGGGCAATGAACAACGTGAAAAGCGGAACCGATCGAGCCGAGTAAACCGAAATCGGTTTCGGTCAACGTATTCAAATGCGCGACAATCCAACGGTCCAGATCCGGTTTTGTTCCGGTCTGATTATTTGCAACTGATGCCAGAAACCGGCTTAGCGGAGATCGATTCTGGCAATCAGCCATATCGCGGCCTATCGAACGCAAGAACGCGTAAAGCTCTCCCGAGCCTTCGGCGAACATTTGCATCTCTTCCGCCGATTCGGCGAGATGGGTGGAAAGCGGCACATCTTTCGCCCTGCCGACGTTTGCGCAATTTCGATAAAGGTCGGTGGATGCGGTAAATGGCGCGTGCGGCGCCAGTCCCCAGTTGGGCAGTCTCTCGAGATTTCGAACAGCCTCAGCAACCAGGTTAGCCGCTGATTCCGGCGAACGTACGTCGATCATTTCTCCAAGCCACCAAATGCGGATCGGCGGGGAGAGCTGCGACGCGATTTCCGGAAACGCTTCGAAGTTGACGATCGATGTCGTGCCGAATCGCACCGCTTCCGCGATGCCGGCGCTAATCGAAGCGACGTAATCGTTCGCTGACAATCCTGCCTTCTCGGAGTTGATTGCCCGGATCCATTCACAGAACGAGCCTCGCGGCCGGATCCGCCCGCGCAATCGCGTGTAATCGAGATGGCAATGCGCATTGATCAGTCCTGGCAAGAGGAGCTGTTCGCCGAGATCGAGAATGTCGCCGGACCATTCTTTTTTGATGTGCTCGAACGTTCCAACTGCGACAATGTGCTCGCCGGAGATAGCAACCGCTCCATTTTCGAGCGGTGAACCGTCCATCGGTAAGACGGTGCGCGCCCGAACAATCATTTCAGTGCTGTAGTGGCGACAATCGACAGCCGCAACGTTCTACTCTTACTCTGCTCGTGTTCCTTTCACGACATTTCGGCATTGGGCGACGAGCAAATTGCATGATTCCTGGCAAAGCAACGGCACGTTACCAGTGCCACTCGGCCGAGCAGGAATCGCAGTGTTCTGATCGTAATCAGGATCGTACTTCGACGATGGCAGTTTTGTGGAAGGCTCGGCTCCGCTCTGGTCGCGGCTCCATAGGATCGTTCGTAAACAGCCGCCATCCGATCGACAAAAATTGCCGACGAGTTGGTTGAGTTGCTCATCGGTTATCTTGCCGGCAACGCGATACATTCCGGTCTGTCGGTCTAACGTTTGCCGCAGCGGGGTAACCTTCAGCCGCGAGTTCTGATGCGCGTGGAGCACAGCCAGGCGGCCCGGGTAGAGAAAATCGAGTGCGCGATACAGGTCAGGCACATCGGCAATATCCAAACGCCAGCCATGTCGCAAATTTGGAGCGGTTTTCAATGGTCGATAGGAACCGAGATCGTCCGTTCGACCGATCTCAAGTGCGTCTTCAGGGCGGCTGAAACTCTGAGAGGACGGCGACAGGCCGCGATCGTCCCGGTGTGAGAGCCGAAACCCGGCTGGCGCGACGGGAACAACCAGAACCTGTCCGAACGTGAACGCCTCCGTGACCGGCAAAACGGCCCGCCGGTGAGTCGCCGTGGCCATGCCGAGAGCACGCGATCAGGCGAGACAGTGCGCGATCAGAAGCGCTGCGCGTTCCAGAAACTGCTGATCTTCTTCGCCAAACGCATTCACCTTTTCGCTTTCTGCGTCGAGCATGCCGACGATGTGATGGTGGCCGTTCATCATCGGGATGATGATCTCGGACCGGGTGGTATGAAAGGTTGGCAGATATCGCGTGTCTTTGCGGACATCTCCCACGATCAGAGGCTTCCGAGCCTCCAGGGCGGCGCCGCAAAGGCCTTGGGTGAGCGGAAAGCGCGGATACGCGGGCGGCTCCTCGTCGCTCGCGGCCATGATCACGAATTCTTTTTTGGTTACCTTGTAGACACCGACCCAGCGGTAGTTCCGCGCCTTGCGAATCATCTGCGCGACCTGCTTCATCCTTTTCGAGCATCCACCGGCTAAAACGAAGCCTCCCAGTTCCTGCAGATCCTTAACGGTCGATTCCTTCATGCGCAGTCAGCTAACTTCGACGGGAAATGTGGTCACGCCACTGTTGTTTTCAAATGTTCCAATCATGGATTTTGCCTGGGCAACGATGATATCGGACAGCCGAGGATCAGTGCCGATCGACGGCGCATAAAACAACGAGCGTCCATACAAGGTGTAGGGATTGCCCCGAAAGACTCCGCCATCTTCCTGTCCGCTGCCTGCTGGGTCGTGTTCGCCTACGATGCCTAACAGCCGCGGGATGTCTTCATAACTGTGGAGACCGTCAGCAATGAAAAAAGGCACCACTACGACATTCGGTGACGATGTGATTTTCTCCCAGTCGGAAACCAGCGGCGGTTCTTCCATGTAAACGTTATGCACCACGGCAAAACGGCCGAGTTGTCGGATCTTTTCGACTTCACGTTTCGCTGCGGCAGAGCTGTTTTCGTTAAGAGCGGTCCCGTGCCCAACGATCAGCAAGCTCGTTTGAGACGGATCGATTCCAGGCGCTATGTCCGCGGCGCGCTGCAAAAGCAGGCCGGTCATGCCAGCATGGTTACCTACGGGTGGAGCATAGTGCCAGATCTGGCCGTTGGCGCGTCGAGTTGATGGGCCGCTCAACTCCAGCTCACGCGGAATTACAGTCTGTGTGAAGTAACCTTCACTGATAAAGTTCGGGACCACGGCGATGTTGGCAATTTCGTCCGGATCAAACGCAAACAGCGCATCGCGCAGGCTCGGTTCCTCCTTCCAGAACGCGCAACGCACATCGCGGAAAACTCCGCGGCGTCGGATTTCAGCCGCGTGGCTCCATGTTGGACTGCTCGAGTCCGCGTTCACGGTCGAGCCGTGGCCTACGATGAGCAGCCCGGCGTTGGAAATCACCCGTCAACGTTGAATGCCGCAGGTCGGACGTCCACTGAGTCTTTAAACGTTCAGCATTATTCAGCCGCGACTCAGAGCGGCGCCGGGTGAGTGTGGCGCAGAGCTCCTTTTTTAAACGTTGAGCATTAATTCAGCCGCGACTTAGAGCGGCGCCGGGAGAGTGTGGCGCAGAGCTCCTTTTTTTAAACGTTAACACGATCCAGCCCGGAGTCAGCGTGGCGCAGAGCTAACTCGGCCGAGGCATCAGCGTTGCACCTTGAGTGGTGATTGCGGGAACTCTATACTTAGGCTGATGCGCTTTCGAACTTACAAGAACACCGATCTTGCTGTCAGCGAGGTAGGCTTCGGCCTATGGACCATCTCCACAGGGTGGTGGGGAAATTTCACCGAAGGAGA
>JBJMXE010000059.1:0-14921 GCA_045809745.1 Chthoniobacterales bacterium
ACCGGTAGCAAAGTAGCCAGTCTTCGTTATCCTGCCGGGGCCCAACATGCTCCGAGATTATCTTCCGGTATTACTGCAGATCGCAGTGGCGATCGGTTTCGCCGGGTCCGCTTTATTGGTGAGCGTGCTTGTCGGCAAATCCGGCAAGCGCACTCCGGCCAAGGACATGCCCTACGAATGCGGGATGATTCCCCAGGGCGAAGCGCCGCCGCGATTCAGCGTGAAGTTTTACCTCGTGGCGATGCTGTTTATCCTGTTCGACCTCGAGATCGTGTTCATGTACCCGTGGGCCGTCGTCTATCGCGAGATGATTGCTCATGGCAGCACAGTTTTCTGGAGCATGCTCAGCTTCATCAGCATCCTGATGGTCGGGTATATCTACGCCATCAAGAACGGCGCACTCGACTGGAAAAAGTAGGATTGTTCGGCCTTGGAGAAGATTGACCCCACGGGCTCCGGTGTGTACCGGATGGGCCGGAGTGGCTCGCATGGTTCCAGCTAAACCCGCTGGCCCCTATTCGCCCGTGATATTGACGACAGCATCCTCCGCAGGTTCGGGATCTTCGCATTCGTGATGAAGGGGGCGAAGCTGTACCCGGTCGAGCTGCTGCTGTTTGCATTGCTGCTCGGGACTTACGCGTATTTCTACCAGTCGACCCACCACAACGAGGCTGCGCGGTTCGATCAGATGCGCGCGATCGTGGAAGAACACACGCTGCGCATCAACAGTCATTGGTGGAACACCGCCGATGTCATTCATTACCCGAACAACGGCCGGGAAGATATTTTTCCGAATAAGGCCCCGGGCATGACGCTGCTCGGCCTGGTGCCGTATTCCATCGTCTCGTTAGGCCTGGCGATTCTGCACAAGGTCGGTCTTCCGCAGTGGGCCCACTGGCACCTGGTGGTTTACTTAACCACCGTCCTCGGCGTCAGCGCTTTGTCCGCCCTGGCCGGTGTCCTCATTTTCCGGGTGCTGAAGGATGTGACCGGCAAAACTTACGTACCCGCGCTGAGTGTGGTCGGAATCTGGTTAGGCACTTTGGTGTTCCCCTACTCGACCCTTTTCTTTAGTCATCAACTCGCCGCCGCGCTGCTCGTCTTTGCGTTCTATTTACTTTTTCGGCTAAAGGAGGAGACCGGCGCCGCATCGGGCCGGCAGGCGTTGTACGTCGCTGGAGCCGGTGTCCTGATGAGCTTCAGTGTTGCTTCGGAATACCCAACCGTGTTGTTAGCAGCGATTCTGTCCGGTTACGCGGCCTGGATTATCTGGCTGCGGCCGATCACCTGGTCGCGGCGCGCCGCACTTGTTGGCTGGTGCGTGGCCGGCGCTTCGGTCGGCGCGATCATGCTGCTGCTCTACAACTATCTGGCGTTCGGGAAACTTTTTTATATCCCGTACGAATCTTACGCCAAAGCCGGCTCGGATTTCTCGAATACCTACCGCCGAGGATGGCTCGGGATGCAATGGGGTGGCTTTGCCCAGTTCGCTCGAGCGCTGGCCACCATTACGATTCAGCCGCAGATCGGGATGCTTTATCTCGGGTTGGAGAAATGGCAGATCTACGCGTGTAATCCGGTGCTGTGGCTTTGCATTCCCGGATTTGTCGTAATGCTTTGCCGACGCGCACTACGGCTTGAAGGAATCGTGGTGTTGGTGATGACCGTCGTTTACCTGCTGTTCATCACCAATTACGGATCGTCCGCATACGACTGGGCGGGGGCGAGCTACCTCGGGTCCCGCCACATGGTCCCGCTGCTGCCATTCCTGGCGTTGCCGTTGTGTTTCGGCGTTCGATTCCTCAGACCGATCTTTTTCCCGCTGTTCGCGATTTCACTTTTTTACATGCTCGTCGCTACGGCGACCGAGCCACGGGTTGCCATTCCTTACCAGAATACCGCGCGGGACTTGCTGATTCCGGATTACCTGCGGGCGCGCTTTGCGCAGAACACCGATGCACTATTCGACGGCCAGCGTGACCTGGCGAAAGGATCGGCCGCGTTCAACATCGGGAAGTTGGTGGGTTTACCTCCGTACCTTCAGCTCGTGCCGCTTTTTCTGTGGTGGGCGGCAGCGGGTGCCTCCCTGCTGATCGTGGCGCGCAGACTTGATGCGCCGGCCCAGCAAATCCCGGTCACTCCACCGGCGGATGCGGCGCATCCCGAGCCCTCGATTGCACAGCCTCCCGCGCTACGGCGGCCGTTTCCCAAATTCGCGGTGGCGGGCCTGGCGGTGTTCCTTGTGCTGGTCAGCCTTCCGCCGATCGTGCATCACGCCGCTGCTGCATCCCGGTTCAAGTCGCATGGATTACTCGGAAAATATTATCCGAATGGGACCTGCTCCGGAACGCCGGTAGAAACCGAGGTCGATTCGGAGATCAATTTCGACTGGTCGAAAACGCTACCGCTCACGCCGCCGTTCAGCATCGAATGGACTGGCAGTATCGCGATCGAACGGGCCGACCGATACGTCTTCGGTCTGGTCGCTGATGATGGCGCGCTTTTGGAGATTGACGGTCGAACCGTTGTGGACGTGACCAAAGGCCCCGTGCTGCAGAAGAAGATGGGCTCGATTCAGCTCACACCCGGACTGCACAAACTGCGTATCCTTTATTACAACCCGCTGTTTGGAGGGTTGGTAAAACTTTCCTGGACCGGCCCGTCGCAAAACGAGGAGATCGTTCCGAGCGAAGTGTTGATACCGCCTTCGGATGCGAGTGCACATCCGCGGTAACGGGCAAAGCCAACGCGCCGGCTGGACCCATTTCGTGCGCGAGCGACGTACGAAATTGACGCGGCAGCCTCACGTCAGCCCTGGTCCGACGCTGGGTCCAGATTCGGTCTTGTTACCACTTGCGCAGCCTGCTGGAACCGCCTAATACCTTTAGCCTCCATGATTCACCACATCGTCCTCTACAAGCTTAAGCCGGAAGTCACGCCCGCGCGTGTCGAGGAAATGATGATGAACACCCGGATGCAGCTCCTAAAGATTCCGGAGGTTCTGAGCATTAAGTGCGGGAAAAGAATCAGTCCGGAGATTCCCTGGCCCTTCTTCATCGCCATCGACTTCGAATCAATGGACAAGTACGGGATTTTTCGCGAAGACCCGATCCACGTGAAGTTCATGGAAGAGATCATCAAGCCTAACACGGCCGATTCTCTCAGCCTTGATTTCGAAATGGATCCAGGCAAAGACGTCCGATTTTCTTGATTGCCGAGTTCGGATGCTGATCGAGTGGTCAATTTAGTCGAACCGTTCGCCCGCGTCGCGGCAGCGCATGGCACGTCCGACGCTGGTGTTTGTGGTGTGATTGAGAACCGGCAATTCGTGATCTTCCGCGCGAAATGAAGAAGGCCATCCTCCTGGCCGGCGGCGCCGGAACCCGTCTCTACCCGATCACCAAGATCGTCTGCAAGCAGCTGCTACCGGTCTATGACAAGCCAATGGTTTGCTATCCGTTAGCCACGCTCATGCTGGGCGGCTTGCGCGAGATTTTGATCATCTCCACCCCGAAAGATGTTCCCATGTTGCGCGAATTTCTGGGAGACGGCAGCCATCTTGGGATAAGGATTGAATATGCCGTGCAGCCGAAGCCGGAAGGCATCGCACAGGCTTTCGTCATCGGAGCCAAATTCATCGATGGTTCAGGTGCGGCGTTGATCCTGGGAGACAACATTTTCTACGGGAAACTCGACTTCTTCCGGGAAGCGCTCGCCTTCGAGCGCGGGGCGCACATCTTCGGTTATCAGGTGCGAGACCCGGAACGTTACGGAGTGGTGGAGTTCGATGCCCGCGGCCGTGCTATTAGCCTGGAAGAAAAGCCGCGAACGCCAAAAAGCCATTATGCAGTTCCTGGCCTGTACGTTTATGACGATCGGGTCGTGGAGTTCTGCCGGAGTCTTGAGCCCTCCGCCCGGGGCGAATTGGAGATCACCGATCTGAACCTCCTTTACATGAAACGAGAGGAGCTGCACGTCAAACTCCTGAGTCGCGGCATGGCGTGGCTGGATACGGGCACGCAAACCAGTCTGTTGGAAGCGGCCAACTACATTGCGACTATCGAGCACCGGCAGGGGCTGAAGGTCGCCTGTCTGGAGGAAGTAGCTTTCCGAGCGGGTTTTATCGACGAGAAACAGCTGTTGGCGATGATCGACCGGCTGCCGAAGGGCGAGTATCGGGAGTATCTCTGCCGCGTCTGCGAAGAAGGCCCTTCGGTGTAGCGTAAGTGCCTGCCTGACAGGGCGGAAATGCCTTGTGGGTTATGGTATTTATACAATCGGCATATCGTCTGCTCAGATAGCCGCGGGCATGCGTCGCGCACCGCGGTACTCAGTTTCAGGGTCTACTCTGGTCGAAGCCATGATGGCGGCGGGCATTTCCGCGCTGTTTCTCGGCTCCCTCTTCGCCATGAACACGACCTCCATGAGCACAATCAAAATGGCTCGGGAAGCAGCCGCGGCCAGCCAAGTCCTCCAACAACGGGTGGAATCGATGCGAATCGCGAATTGGCACCAGATTACCGACGCATTCTGGGTGAAAAACAACCTCCTGGCCACCGCTGCTCCGGGCTCCGAGGACCTCAAGTCCGTCTCCGAAACTTTGACCGTGTCTCCCTATGGCAGCGGGAATGTCGGAGACACCACAGTGACTCGCACCGGAAGCACGGTCACGATCAACCATCAAAACGAGGATTTGCTGTTGGAAAATGCGGTGAAGGTGACTTGGACAGTGAATTACACCGGCGCGCCTAACGATCGCCCCACCACCCGTCAGATTGTGGCCATATTGGCTAAAGGAGGCGTTGCCAAATGAAAAGGACCGGCGAAAACACGGCCGGATTCGGACTGGCGGAGGTCATGTTCTCCACCATCATCTTCGCCGCAATCAGTCTCGGTTTGATCCTCGGGTTTATTTCGCTGGAGCGCAATTACGCGGCAACCACCGACTTCGCCACTAACCACGCCGATGAAATGAGGATTTCGGACTATCTAGCGCTTGACCTCCGACGGGCCGTGGCTGTGCAAGCGGTGCACAATGACACCACCATTTTCATTCCGCGGTTCTATGGCGCTGACGGTTCGCCGCAGACGCCGGTCCTGGACGGGAACGGCGACGTCTACTATGGCGATCCCGGCAGCACCGTCCGAATCCATTATTATTTATCGGGCGGCACGATTTTTCGCCAGCAAGACACCGCCACGCCAACGCCGCTCGCCGTCAACGTGCAGGATTTCGTGTTCGATGCGACGGACGCCGGCAAAGTTGTCTCCACCCGCATCACGTTCAATCCAACGTTTGTGGCCGGACGAGCATCGGCCGACGCGACTGCTGCCACTGCGTTCTACAACATCACGCTGCTACGAAACGCGCGTAGTGACAGCGACGTCAGCGTTTACTAATCCGATGCGCAAACCATTCATTCGCACTCATGGCAGCATTCTGGTCTGGACGGTCATGACCATTGCGGTGCTTTCGTTGCTCGCCGCCGAAGTCATCCGATTGGTTTCGGTGAAGTACCAGAGCGCGCTGCAAACTGCGACCTGGCAGGAGGCGCTACTGGCGGCCGAGTCGGGAATTGATCTTGGGATCGTGGAGCTAAGGAAATCTTTATTCCCGGCGCCGAACCAGGGCTGGGACGGTTGGAACAACAGCACCGCAAACAGTGTCGTCAATCACAGCCTAACTACCATTGTGCCGGGCACCTCGATGACGATCGAAGTGAATGTCGACAGCGTAGATCCAGTGGCTTTCGTGGATTCGCACAATGGCTGGCAGTATTGGCGGATTCGAACGGTAGGGACGATGCCAATCGCCGGCAGCGCTACAGTGACAGACAACAAGCAGGACAACCGGCTTCGCAAACTCAGTTTGCGCTGGGAACGTTTTACCGGTGGAATCCTGACCACGCGCGCATTCATGGCGGGCGAAGGCGCCCACGTGTCGCGGCGCGTTGAAGCAGTGGTACGCCCCGTGTCTTCTTTTAACCAGGCAATCTTGTCGGTCGGCACAATCGACCTGACCAACCAAAACATTGTTGTCGACAGTTACGATTCCAGCGACCTCACGAAATCCACCGATCCAGGACTTGATGGCATTGTCGGAACAGCCGACGACCCAACGGGAGCCGCGGCAAGGGCGCCAGGCCGTTATGACGTCACGAAACGCCAGGAAAACGGGGACATCGCCACCGACGGAAATCTGATCGAAGCCGGCAACGCGCACATCTACGGGGACGTGGCCACCAACTCGGGAACGGTTTCCGGCGCCGCCAATGTGACCGGAACGGAGCGGGACGATTTTTACCAGGAACCGATTCCGATCGGCGCACCGACCTGGGCATCGTTCAACTCCAGCGTTACAAATGTGACGGGCACAACCACGATCACCGGAAACTCAACCAGCGGCACTTCGGCTTCGCGCTACCAACTCAGTTCGATCAACCTGAGCGGGAGCAAGACGCTGACGTTGGCGGGAAATGCCGACGGTAGTCCAAGCTACGTCGAGATCTATGTCACCGGAGACATCTCCTTCAGCGGCACCTCTCAGCTAATCGTCAAACCCGGCGTTAACGTGAAGATCTATTTTCAGGGTAATGTGGACGTGGGCGGAAACGGAATTCTGAACAGTAACAATCAGCCATCAGACCTTCAGTTATTTGGCATCCAGCCGCTCAACGATACTCCGCGACATGTAAACCTGGGTGGCAATGGACAGATTGTTGCGGCGGTGTATGCGCCCGACCACGACGTCACCATCAATGGCGGAGGCAGTAACGGCCACGTTTTCGGTTCGGTGGTGGGTAGCACGGTGACGATGACCGGCGTAACCAATCTGCATTACGACGAAAAGCTGAGCACGCTCGGGATGATCAACAGCTACAAGATTGTCAGCTGGTTCGAGGAGAGTCGGTAGAAGCGTGAATCGTTGAATCGTTGAATCGTGAATTGTTGAAGACGACGACGGCAGCCCGCACGGCGAACGCTGTAACGATTTAACGGTTCAACGATTCAACGTCTCCTCACTTCGGCTGTTCCCGCAGGACGTGATTGGTGTCCGCCAGCAGCTTTGTCACCGCATCGGCGGTTAGAGCGTCGTAGTAGCCGCGGATCTGACCGTGGCGATCGACCAACACCAATCGCGTGCTGTGCACCGGCATGCCCATCTCATCAGCACCGTCCGTTGCTGCGAGTTTGAATCCTTTCGATGACAATTCGTAAATCTTTGACTTGTCACCCGTGAGGAAATCCCAGCGCGCTGCCTGCGCGTGCAATTTGTCAGCGTAATTGCGAAGCACTTCGGGTTTGTCCTTATCCGGATCGACGGTGAAGGAAACAAGATGCACATCAGTTTTTTCAAGCGGCTTCTGTAGCTCGGCCATACGGCTGCTGATAATCGGGCAGGGGCCAGGACAAGAAGTAAAAATAAAATCGGCGATCCAAACCTTGTTAGCGAGGTCGTTAGAACCAAACGGCTGACCGTTCTGGTTTGTCAGCTGAAACGCCGGCACTCCCCCGTAAGTCGGAATACTCCGCGAAGTGAGTTTGCGGATCTCGCCCCGCCAGACGAAAAAAAAGGCGGTGGCGACGAGGAGCGGAATGGCAAGCAGGATCGCCTTCCAGGCAAACGCCCGACCCGCAGGCGCGGCTGATATTGTTGCAGTAGTCATAGTTTCGTTAGAACCAACGCTGCCAAAAGTAACGGCAGATAGATGATCGAGGTGATAAACAACAAACGGGCGTCGCCTCGGGTGCGGGTGCGCAGGAATCGCATCGCCACAAAAACAAACGCTCCGCCGAGCAGCAGTTCAATGGGGATATAAAGGAAATTTACCACACCCATAAACGCGGGTAACCCGGCAAGCACCAAAAGCAGAATACTAAAAAAGACACTTTGGCTGGCGCTACGTTCACCCGTGGCATCGTCGCTGGCGATCATTTGAAAGCCGGCCCGCGCGTAATCGTCGCGGTACATCCAGGCGATAGCGAAGAAGTGCGGCAATTGCCAGAGAAGAACGATCACGAATAAACTCCAGCCGCCGGCGTCGAGATCGTTGCGGGCGGCGGCCCAGCCGATCATTGGCGGCAACGCGCCCGGCACTGCGCCGACCAACGTATTAAACGTGCTGATCCGCTTTAGCGGCGTGTAAGCGAGGATGTAAATCGCTACGGTGATCGCGGCGAGAATCGCCGTTAGGGGGTTGCACGCGAACCACAGATAGATCACGCCACCGACCGACAAAATCGCACCGATCGCAAGCGCCGTAGCCGGATGCATTCGACCTCCAGGAACGGGCCGCGATTTGGTTCGATGCATTAGGCCATCCAACTGCCATTCCCACCACTGGTTCAATGCCGCGGCCCCGGCCGCTGCCGAGGCCGTACCGACAAATGCGCGCAGAAGAGCAGAGTAATTGACGGGGACATCGGCACCAAGATAGAACCCCACCGCTGTTGTCACCAGGACGAGTGCGGTTAGGCGTGCTTTGACCAATTCGGCGAAGTCAGCCCCTCGCCCACTGCGCCGTGGGGCGACGGCCGCAGTGGTAGCAGCAACTGTGGCGCCGCTCTTCACTGTGCCACCGCCTCCCGCGGCTGAATCACTGCCGCCGTGGATTGCGTCCGTGCCCCGAGATAGCTGAGACGAAAAGCCATTGCGCAAAGCGCCACTGTGACCGCAAAAATCGTTGCACCCACTGCCACGTGCGCAGTCGCTATATCAGCCGCCTTGTTACTCCAGATGGTCCACGCGCCCAAAGCGATCTGGCAGGCAACCAGAGTCACCAGAACGTTCGACAGCCGCGGGAGGGGCAGCGCATTCTGGTTCGACTTTCGGACAGCCGACCACGTCGCGATCGACGCGATCGCAACCAGCACAGCGCCGAAGCGATGCACCATCTGCAACCAGATCTGGAACGCCGTTACATCAGATAACGCCTGGGTGTCACGCCAGTGGTTTATCGCGGCAATCGCTGCAGGACCGGTATCGGGGATCCATTGGCCGTTGGCAGTCGGGAAATCGAGAATGGCGAGGTCACGATGTTGATGGCGCATCGTGGCGCCCAGCGTCAGCTGAACGTAAACGGCGATGGCGGTAAACACTGCCAATCTTGCGACCGACAGAACACTGCCACCAACCGTGTTTCCAGGCGCCGCAGCATTCCATCGACGCGAAGTGGCCACGGCAATGAACACGAGCAGACCAAAAAATCCCTGAGCCAGGCAGGCATGAAAAATCCCGATCTCGTCCTTCAGCAAGGTCACGCGCAGACCGCCAAGCACGCCCTGCAGGATAACCGCGGCCAATGCAAAGATGCCAAGGCGTCGAACCCATCGGCGAGAGTCAGCTCGCCAGATCCAAACCGCCAGGATGATCGTTAGAAATCCGACGGTGGAGGCAATCAGCCGGTGGGTATGCTCGAAGAAGATTCCGCCAACCCATTTGGAGATTGGGAAAAGGAACATGTTATAGCCGAACGTGGTCGGCCAATCAGGAACGGCGAGACCTACTCCCTTGCTGGTCACCATGCCGCCGCTGCAAATCAAAAGCAGGGTCGCGGTGGCGGTAAACCACGCGAAACGATTCAACCAGGCGTTGTGAGTAGCTGGCGACACTGGGTTGTAAAGTTAAACGCGGCTGCGGGGGATTTCGCGGATAAAATTCGGAGGCGTTGTTGTCTGGGCGCAGTCGACGGACCTCTCCTACTCGTGTGACGCATTCCGCATTTGGGAGGTCCCTCGACAAGCTCGGGATGACAACGCCCAGGGAGATCGTTGCCCACCAGCAGACTCGATGCACCTAGCGAGATTGCGTTCTCTATTGCAGGGCGTCTAGACCGCAGTCCACGGACCTCTCCAACTCGTGTGACGCATTCCGTATTTGGGAGGTCCCTCGACAAGCTCGGGATGACAACGCCTAGGGAGATCGTTGCCCACCAGCAGACTCGATGCGCCGCGCAAGATGGCGTTGTCTGTTGTAGGGCGTCTGGGTCAGACGCCGTGTTTTAGGTGCCGTCTCACAGAGACCGGCCTACAATCAGCAGACACCCACAGACGGCGGCTTCCAACCGGCGCTGTCGCGCTAATGCGGCGAAGCTGAAGGCATCGGCTGCGCTGGCAGCTGGGGGTTGGCCGTCTTGGGCGCTCCCGGTGGCGGGATTGTTCCCGGAGTTGGGCCACCGTTGGGACCAGGCTCTCCCGGCGGACGATCGGTGGGAGCGGGAGCCTGTTGCTGTTGCTGCTGAGAAAATTCGGCCCGTTCTTTTAACCACGCCTGGAAGTCCTCTGGCGTGTCTACCACGACGCTGCCCTTCATGCTGTAATGGCCCAGCCCACACAGCTGACCACAAATCACTTCGTAGGTCCCGGTCTTGATCGGCTTGAACCACATTGGAATGATCGAACCCGGAATCGCATCCTGCGCGATGCGCATATTCGTTAGGTTGAAATTGTGGATTACATCCTTGGATGATAATTCGATGATCACCGGACGATTTACCGGCACGTGCAATTCTCCCAAGACTACGATGTCGTCTTTGCTGGCGGGATCGTTGTAATCGAGACCGACCGGATTTTGATTGGTCGCCAAACTCGCTTCGCGGCGCCCGAACTGACCATCCGGGCCGGGCAGATGGTAGTTCCAATTGAATTGCTGGCCAACGACGTGAACTAAAATCGCGTCATGCGTGTCGGGGAACTGATTCACTCGTTTCGCCCATAAAGGGATCGCGAAACCGAGCAGGAGCACCGCCTCGATCAGAACCACAGAAAACTCCAAGTGAGTGGAGATGCCGGATTTGACGCCTTGATGATCTGCGGTCGGATGACGGCTCCGGCGAAACCGGATCAGGACGTAGATGAAGTAAGTCAGCCACCCGACAAATAAGGCGGCCATGAACCAGTGACAGAATTCGAGAATGTGATCGATCTGGAACCCGTGCTCTGACGCATTCGGCGGCTGACCAAGAAATTGGTTAATCAGCGCCAGCCTATTCATATTGATCCGACACTTCTTCGGCGAGCTGTTGATGGGGCGCGAGCGGCGCGCGTGAATGACGCCAGATATGGAGGCTAAACGCGCCGATCCCGCCGAGCACGGACATCACTGCGCCAAACAGAAACCAAATGGCCACGGCCATGTGTTCGGTAGATTTCCCATCCTTCGCGCCGTAGCAGAACGAACATGCCATCGCCTGGCCGATTGGCGCACACAGCAGGATTGTCCAAAGAGTAAGAATCTTCGTTTTCATGAAAGGATCCCAAGGCGTTTCATTTTGCGGTAGAACCAAAATCCGTAAATCACCAGACCGACCGCGCACGCGAACGAAGCGATCGCACCGGCAAGGTAGATTTGGACGCCTTCAACCAGATTGACCCAGACACACCACGAGCCCACTCCGATGGCGAGGAGCGTCGAGAAAACGATAAAAATGATGTGAAAAGCTTTCAGAGACATATCACCGAGAAACCGGATCGTACCACGCTAAAAAAGTAAGCCAGAACAACGCGAAGACAAAAAGGCCGGTGAAAAGCAGCACTCGATAAATGAGACGCTTTTCCGCGGCGAGGTGCATGAAAATCGCCGCGACCAGGCCAACCTTGAACGTGGCAACGATCATCGCGACGGCGATGTTCAATTTCCGTGAACCGAAGTCGACGTAGGAAAGGGCCACGGTCAGACCGGTAGCGAATAACAAAATGGCACCGACGATGAGGTAACGATTGCGATGCGCCGCCACATTATGGGCGTACTCTTCGTGCTCGGTTGGATCAGGCGAAACGTCGGGCGGATTATTCATCGGTCATAGCAGGTAGAACAGCGGAAACACAAAGATCCAGACCAGATCAACGAAGTGCCAGAACAGCCCCGAAACTTCCACGCGATTGGCGAGATGTTCGGGATTGCGTTGATACACTTTTTTGCTGACCGGCAGCCACATGTAAAGGAACACCAACACGCCGCCGAGCACGTGTAATCCGTGGAGGCCGGTGATCGTAAAATAGGTGGCGAAATAAGTGGAGTGATCGGGCGTGAACATCCCGGCTCGTTCCACATCAGCCTTATCGATCTTGGCAATCTTATCGGTCGGCGGAACGTAAAAGAAATGCGGCCGATCCATCGCCGGATTCGCCGGGTCCGCGTTCACCGGATCGAGCGCGATTTCGTACTCTTTGATGTTTGGATCGTGCAGCGCTTCGTGATTGTGAAGGTGACCCGTGATCTCCATTCGTTGGGGCAAACCTTTTTCCTCAAGGTGATGATTCCCGAGGTAGGGCTCGTACTTCTCGAGCGCAGAAGGTTTAATGAATGCGCCGAAATGCTCGAACTTCTGCGGCCATTCGTAGGCCAGTTTAACGGCCAGGAAGGTAATGCCGCACAAAATCGTAACCAGCATCCACCACCAGTAAGCGTTGTACTTGCGCATCTTCAACGACGCCCACGCCAGCACAACCGTCACTGAAGATGCAATCAGGATGGCGGTGTTCATCGTGCCGACTGGCACGTTCAGGAGCCCGTGCGGCCATAATCCGGCCGGCGAATCGATCCGCAAAAAAATGTAGGCGGAGAACAAGCCGCCGAACAGCATTACCTCTGACGCCAGGAACAGCCAGATCCCGATCTTCGCATTCCAAAGACCGGTATCGGGGCGATTGGAAACTGTATATGGAATTTCCATGGCAATCAGTTAGGCAACCACGACCGGCTCAGTCGACGTTTTTCGGCGGGTCCGCTCGGTCGGCTCGACCGGTTCATTTTGCATCGTGAAATCCTTCTCTGCACCGGGCAGGCTGTATTCATAAGGCCCGCGGTAAGCCACCGGCGTGTCGATGAAATTACCGTGCGGCGGCGGAGATGGAGCAGTCCATTCCAACGTGGTCGCCTCCCACGGATTGTCGCCGACTTTTTTGCCGTGCCTGATACTCCAGAAGAAATTGATCATGAAAGGAATCTGGGCCACGCCCATGATCCAGGCCGCCCACGAGATCGGCGTGTTCCACTGAAAACCGCTCAATCCCCAAACGTGCTCGCCGCTAACTGCCCAGCCCTGGCCGCCGTCGTACCAGCGTCGGTGCATACCGGCCATTCCCTGCAGGAACATCGGCAGGAAAATGACGTTCATACAGATGAGCGAAGGCCAGAAATGCACTTTGCCCCAGAACTCGTTCATCATTCTGCCGGTGGCTTTGGGATACCAAAAGTAAACGCCGGCAAACAGGGCGAAGATGGTTCCGGGCGCGACGATGTAATGGAAATGCGCGATGACGTAATAGGTGTCGTGCAGATAAAGATCGGCCGAATTGAACGCCAACGGGATACCGGTTAGGCCGCCAATTCCGAACATGGGAAGGAACGCGGTAGCGAACAACATCGGCGTGTTGAATCGAATCGAACCGCCCCACAGCGAGATAAAGAACGCGCTCAGAATGATGACCGACGGAATCGAGATAATCAGTGTCGTCGTCTGGAAAAATGCGCTAACGACCGTGCCCATCCCGGTCAACCACATGTGGTGCGCCCAGACGATGAACGAAAGGAAACCCAGCACCAGCACGGAAAAGACCAGCGATTTGTAGCCCCAGACCGGTTTGCGGGAGTTGTTGGAAATAATTTCGGCCACGATCCCCATGCCGGGCAGAATCAGCACGTAGACTTCAGGGTGGCCGAGAAACCAGAAAAGGTGCTGCCAGAGTAATGGACTTCCGCCGCCGCTGATATTCACCGGCGCGCCATTTACCACCAGCCCGGTCGGCAAAAAGAAGCTGGTCGCGGCGAGCCGATCCATCAACTGCATCACAATCGCGGCCTCCAAGGGAGGAAACGCGAGCAGAAGGAGAAACGCAGTGACAAATTGGGCCCACACAAAGAATGGCAACCGCATCCAGGTGAGGCCCTTGGCGCGGAGCTGGACGATCGTGGTGATGAAATTCACCGCACCGAGGAGCGACGAGGTGATCAGGAAAACAAAACCGATCAACCACAAGGTCTGACCATTAAACAGCGGATGATATTGCGGCCCCTTATCGCCGATGTCCGACAGCGGGGTATACGACGTCCAGCCGCCCTTGGCTGCTCCGCCCGGGACGAAAAAGCTGGCCAACATGATCGCGCCGCCGACCGCGAAAGCCCAGAAGCTGGCGGCGTTCACCTTTGGAAATGTCATGTCCGGGGCGCCGATTTGAAGAGGCACCACGAAATTGCCGAAAGCGGCAAAGGCCACGGGCACGACCCCGAGAAAGATCATGATGGTGCCGTGCATCGCTCCGAGGGTGTTATAGAACTCAGGGGCCATCTTGCCGTCCGGCATGCTTCCCGCCCCGAATATCCGGTCAATTGCGTGACCGATCAGCGGCAGCGCCTGGCCGGGGTAAGCCAGCTGCCAGCGCATCAACATCATCAGGCTGAAACCGAGGAACAGAAAGATCAGGCCGCACACGCCGTATTGAATGCCGATCATCTTGTGATCGGTGGAGAAGATGTAGGTTCGCCAAAATCCGAGCTCGTGATGCTCGTGACCGGCGCCGTCGTGATGCGAATCGTGGTGCGTATGCAGAGAGGCAGATGCGTCCATTTTCAGAGGAAAGTTACGGTCGTAATATTGAGGGGCAAACGCCGGTTGGAAAGAGGGAAATTGGCTCGTTTGGAGTGGAAATTGCCGCACGAACCACTGCTTCTGGGCGCGGAAGGGCTGGCTGGACGCATGGGACTCCGAGGTATGACGCCCTCCCGGAACCAAAACCCGGGTTCAATCTGCGCTCTCCTCGGCTTTATCTCCGCGTTCGACAATGTCTCCCTGCTTAAACAGGACGCCTTGCGCAATTTCGCGCCACTGCGGTTTATTCCGGAGCAGCCATTCCAAATCCATCGAGAAATGTTTGAATTCCTCTTTTTGAGCGTTGTGCATGATGTCACGAGCACACGCGTC
>JBJMXE010000060.1:0-16401 GCA_045809745.1 Chthoniobacterales bacterium
ATAAATTTTTGGGAGCTGTTCCTGAAGGACGAGCAGCTGAACGGTTGCGACAATCTGGAAAAATTAGTAGCCGGCTGCGAAGTTATCGCGGCACTCGATCACATCGACGAGCTGCTCGCAGCGTAACGACGAACACGGCGGCTGCCGGAGGCACGGGAGCCGCGTGTGGGTCCCTAACGGCGATTCACTGGCCCGTCCATTTCGATATTTTCGCGTGCCTGGAGGGATTCGAACCCCCAACCTTCTGATCCGAAGTCAGATGCTCTATCCGGTTGAGCTACAGACACGAAACGGGAGCTAATCGCTCCCACCAGAGGGTACGTCGAATTCGGAGTTGGCAATAGCCTTTCGTCTTTCGTCGACGATCCATAACTTCAAAGGTCGGCCACGTGGGAGATTCGCACGCGGTTCGGCAGGTTTTTCTCGACTTCGGCGTATGAGATTCGTTCCTCTGATGCGGTGAAGCTCGCGGAGGCGCGGTCGGAATTGGATGGCATGGTCGTTGAGATCGAGCTCACGCTCATCAGCATCATCCAAGGCGTTGCGCTCACATTTTTGATCGAGCGAGCCCGGGACGTAGCTTCATTTCATAATGCCGTTTACTGGCCCTACGTTCTGGCGGGCCTTCTCGTCATTTTCGTATTCTGGTCCCGGTCGGTGTTGCACATCATTACCGTCATTCGATGGCCCTTGGAATTTGGCCACAATTTCCTTTATATCGCGTGCGCCCTCGTCGAGGCGGTCATGTTTAGTGAGTTAACGAATCCGAAAGGGTGGTTCGCTCTCGGCACCGTCTTCGGGCTAATCGGGTGGAGCTTGTTTGCCTACGATTTGAGATTGATCAGAGCGCGCGAGACGGACAGCGCCGGCCCGGCGAGCGATCAACTGGTTCGCCTGGTAAAACGGGATCAGTGGCTGAACATCGCGCTTCTGATTCCGGCGGTGTTCATCTGCAACCTCGTTTGTCTCGTTTGCCTGCGGACATGGCCGGGATTCTTCGTGAACCGGCAATTTCATGTGTTGTTGGCCGCCACCCAAGTGGTTGGCTTCGGCACCTATCTCGCCTACGTGATTCAGCACTTTCGGAAAGTGGCGCCATTCGTCGCTCGAGCCCGGGCTGAATGGCGAAGCAGCCCCGAGCCTGCAGAGACTGGGGGTTGAAGTCGGAATTGAATCAACTCTCCCGATTTGGTAACATGACGGCTTCCGCAGATGTGTCGGCTCTCCTGCCCTGATGAAATTAATCGCACCTGAATCGCGCCCCGTTGGTTCGGCGGCAATGCCGGCGCCTCCGCGGACCATCGATCAGGTGATGGTTGAGGAACGCGCTGCTGCGTTCGCGAAACGGAGTATCAAAACATCAGCGAAACTCGATGGCTTGAAGCTCGCGATCTCGATGATGGATCTGACAACGCTGGAGGGAAAGGATACCCCCGGCAAAATTGCTTTTCTCTGCCGTAAGGCGATGCAGCCCCTGGATCCGCATTACGCCGTTCCATCGTGTGCCGCCGTTTGTGTCTACCCGAACCTGGTGCGAGTGGCGAAAAAATTTCTAGGCGATTCAGGGGTAAAAGTCGCATCGGTGGCCACGGCTTTTCCAACCGGGCTGATGCCGTTGAAGCTGAAACTCGAAGAAGTCCGAACCGCAGTCCGTAACGGCGCTGATGAAATCGATATGGTGATCGATCGTGGCGTCTTTCTGACCGGCGATCACACCCGGATCTTCAATGAGATCGTCGCCACGAAAGAAGCGTCCGGGGCAGCCCATCTCAAAGTGATTCTGGAGACGGGTGAGTTGCAGACCTATGACAACGTCCGGGTGGCGAGCGAGATCGCGATGAGTGCCGGCGCCGACTTTATCAAAACCTCGACCGGTAAAATCTCCCCGGCGGCGACCATGCCGGTGACGCTCGTCATGTTGGAGGCGATTCGCGATTTCTTTTACGAAACTGGCGTGCGAATCGGTATGAAGCCGGCCGGTGGAATCCGAACCGCGAAGCAGGCGCTGGCTTACTTAGTGATGGTGAAAGAAACGCTCGGCGATGATTGGCTGACACCGGATCTGTTCCGATTTGGCGCCAGCACCCTGGTTAACGACGTCCTGATGCAGATCGTCAAGAACGTCGACGGAAACTATCAGGGCGCCGACTATTTCTCTCTGCCGTGATCACTGGTTAGTCCGTGGTTTCTGATGGTGGCGGTAGCGGGTTGCTACTGGGCCGGACCAGGCTGCACCTTCTGCATCGCTTTCACGGCATCGATGAGGCCGTATCCGTCGAGAATCGAGAACCCGAAGCCGTAATTGTTCGAGAATGTTCCCTTCAGATTGTTGTTTGTGGTGGTGGCAGTGAAGCCGCCAAATTCGAGGTAGTCACCGGTGTTACCGCCGCCATCGCCGATGAAATCGCGGTCGATGCCAAATGAAAGCGACGTGCCATTCTTAAACGCCCCCGGGCGAAACGAGAGAGTGATGGAAGATATGCTTTCTTTTTCAGCGGGAATAAATGCTCCGATATCGGCTGGAGTGATGCCAACCATTCGGCCCAGCGTGAACGGAAAGCCCGTTGCCGTGGTGGTGTCGAACTTCAGAAACGCTTCGGTGAGGTCGATTGTAATGGAAGTGAGCGATTCTTTTTTCTTCGACGTCTCGAATGTGAGCGTAAAGAAGTTTGGATCACGTGAAGAGGCGTTGCTGCTGTTGCCAAACCCGCTGAGGGTGACGGTGCCGCCGCTGAATCGCCTGGGGCGATGGGGTTGTCTGATTCCCTGGCTGACAGCCTGAGCGAAGAACGGATCGAGGTCGTGCTCCATTGTCACCGTAGTCTGAAAGATGTTGGTCACTTGAGCCGAACTCAGCGTGCCGGGACCACCCGCCTTCTGCAACATCAAGGCAGCAACTCCCGCGGCATGGGGGGCCGCAGCGCTGGTTCCGAAGAAGTTAGGAAAGCCGTCGCCCTCGTAATCGTCGCCGAAGAAAGTCGTATTGCCGCCATCGGGCGCGGCGATGTCCGGCTTTGCCCGGAAGGTGCTCGTTGTTAGGCGTTTCCCGGCTGCATCAAAGAAAATGCTCACGCCGCCGGCAGAACTGAAATCCTCGACATACGGGGTGAACGGCGGCGCGACTGGATTGGACGGATCCTCGTCGTAAACGTAGGCGGCTACACTGATGGCACCTGGCGCGCTGTTATGACCGTGCCCGGATGGTGCTGAGGCTTGATAGTATTCTTCGGCGCCGACGCCTCCGAAATCGTCAACCGCAAGGTAGCGAAGCTTGGTGGCAATGGGCGTCGCCGGACTGGTTCCAGCCCGGGTTATCGCAATTTGATATTTCGTGTCGGTGTCCGTTGCGTTCTCAACCAGAATGTCTTCGACTGCCTCCTGGTTGGAGAAGTTGTCCGAAGTGCCGGAAACGCCGGATAGATAATTTCCGTTAGCATCAAACACCAGGATATTGTAATCCGTGGTCACCCCGGGAAAATTTGGCGGTGCCGGGGTTTGATCGAACGGATCGTTCCATTGAAAGGAAAATTCGAGAGTCGTGTTCGCACTGATCACGAAGGTCTGCGAAATGTCGGCAGGACCGACGGGGTTCGGGTTGAAATTATGAAAACCACCTGTCGTTAGGGCGGCCGGCACCTGGTCGAGTTTCAAATTTTGGTTCGGCAATCCTGCTCGAGCCACCGCATCCGATATCGGATGAAAGTCGGCCTGGTATCCGCCGCCCTGATAATTGGTGGCGGATGAGAAGTAGAGACACTTCGAACCGCTTAACACGGAACTGTGGATCACGTCATCAACTGCCTGGCTGATGATTCCGTCAGAGAACATCGGCTCCTCGGTATAGACAATGTCATCCACGATGACCGAGCAATTCGCGTCGGTGCGCAGCTTTCGGATGTTGTCCGCGAAATCCATCTTGCTGACGAAAGCGGTCGCGAAAGCGAGTTTTGCCTTGGGCGCGACGTCATGAACGATCTGGAGCATCGCGCGTCCTTCGTCTGAAGCATCAGGATCTGGAAAGTCTTCGATTACTTGGACCGGGTTCGGATTGTTCGGATTGCCCGGACCGGGCAAGTCGCCGCTGGCGACGTCTTGCGCCGCGTGAATAGTTAGAGGATCTCCCGCCAGATCTGTGACGGCCGTATCATAACTGTCAGACAACACGCCGACGGTTTGCCCGGTACCATCGAAGCCTTGCGCATTCAACATGTCGGTATGGAGAAGAAATACTCCTCCGGACGTGGTCGACCCCACGTTCTTCCGAGGCCGGTGACTGAGCGTAATCGAGAGCACGCCGGGCGATCTCGCGATGTCGGCAGCGCGCGCCGGGCTGACAAATGCTGTAAAAGCGCCCTGCCGATAAGAGGCACTTTCCGAAATCACATTCGCACCAAGCTGGGTTATTTGGGCGCGGACCTGGGCCAGAGGGACACTGCCGTTGAGATGAATTTCGACCAGGACGCGCTGCTCAGAATCGCGGACGATTGAACGTTCGAATCGGCTGGGCTTTGCACCACTTCGGTTTGCCGCGTTTGCGGTTTTCTCCTGGTCCGGCGTCATGAGACGGCGCAAGCCGTTGTCGATGTTTGCCGGGAGATCGGTCTGAGCGATGGCGGTAAATGAGATCAGCACAATGCCGACCGATAGGAGGACTACGGGGGAGCGACGCGCGGTTAGAATCATAGAAGTGATAAGTTAAGGGAGCCCTCGAATATACGGGCCAGCCGTGTAAACTACTGAGCAGGAGGCCAAAAGGCAATCAGAGTCTTACGTTTATGCAACGGTCAGCCGTATTTTTGCGTGCGGCCGACGGCCACAAGAGCTAAAAGGGAATGGAGCGGATGGGTAAGGAACGAAAACGCCGGGATTCCACACTGGCAGTTGTGCATGGTAACGGCGAACTCACGGACCATCGCAGGCCCGTTGCCGTCCAGGATCGGCGGCTGAATTTCGGCGATCGCTGGAACTATGCGCCGGCTCCTGAGAGCAGCAGTCATATTAAGTTGCGACCGCGCTACTCCCTTTTCATCAACGGGAAATTCGTAGATCCGCATTCGAAACGTTATTTCGATTCCATCAACCCGGCGACTGAAGAGAAGCTAGCAGATATCGCCGAGGGCGACGCCTCTGACGTCGATCGGGCAGTGCAGGCCGCCCGACGCGCGTATCAGAATTCCTGGGGAAAAATGTCCGGCCGCGAACGGGCCAAATATCTATATCGGATCGCCCGACTGATTCAGGAGAAGTCGCGTGAACTCGCGGTCATTGAAACGATGGATGGCGGGAAGCCGATCAAGGAAAGCCGTGACATCGATCTGCCGCTGGTGGCGGCTCACTTCTTTTATTATGCCGGCTGGGCCGACAAGCTGGAGTACGCCTTCCCCGGTCGGAAACCACGCTCGTTAGGCGTAGCCGGTCAAATCATTCCATGGAATTTTCCGTTGCTGATGGCGGCGTGGAAGCTCGCTCCCGCCCTGGCGTGCGGGAACACGTGCGTGTTGAAACCCGCTGAAACGACCAGTATCAGCGCGATGCATCTGGCCGAGATTTTTCAGGAAGCGGAGTTGCCCCCGGGCGTGGTCAACATTGTGTCGGGGGCAGGGGAGACCGGCAGAGCGCTGGTCGAACATCCCAAAGTGGACAAGATCGCGTTCACCGGATCGACTGACGTTGGTAAACGCATTCTCAACGCCATTAGCGGCACGAAAAAGAAGCTGACGCTCGAACTTGGCGGTAAGGCGGCGAACATCATCTTCGAAGATGCGGCGATTGATCAGGCGGTGGAGGGCATCATTTCCGGCATCTACTTCAATCAAGGCCACGTTTGCTGCGCAGGGTCGCGCCTGTTCGTGCAGGAAGGAGTGTTTCCGCTGGTCATTCGGAAATTGCGGGACCGCATTTCTACTCTGCGCGTGGGAGATCCTCTCGATAAGAATACCGACATTGGCGCCATCAATTCGCGGATGCAGCTCGATAAGATTTGCGAGCTGGTCGACAGCGGAGTCAAAGAAGGAGCCGAGCTCGTGCAGCCTTCGTTGCGTCTGCCCAAAAAAGGCTATTGGTATCCGCCGAGCTTCTTCACCGGCGTGACGGCGTCACACCGCATTGCCCAGGAAGAGATTTTCGGACCGGTGCTAAGCGTGATGACGTTCCGCACGCCCGATGAGGCGATCGAGCGCGCGAACAACACACCGTACGGGTTGAGCGCCGGGGTATGGACCGACAAAGGCAGCAAAATCTTTAAGATCGTCAACAAATTGCGAGCGGGTGTGGTATGGGCCAACACCTACAACAAGTTCGATCCGACGAGTCCCTTCGGTGGCTATAAGGAAAGCGGATTCGGCAGGGAAGGCGGCGCGCACGGGCTCCTGCCATACGTGGCATTGACATAGCGTTCCTGTCGGCTGCTGGCGGGCTGTTTCCTGCTGCGCGAAACGGATTCCCTCAGCTCTGGCGGAATGTGAAGGGCAGTCGAACTCTCACTGCGACTGGTTGCCCGTTCTTTTTGCCCGGAGCGAACCGCCAGTCGCGAACAGTGTATCCCGCCTCCTGCGCGAAGTTGTCCGTGGTCGCTTTGATAATCCGGATGCTTTTCGCCGACCCATCGGCAGTAACGGTGAATTCGGCGAGGGCGTAGCCGAGTTTTCTTTTCCGGCCTTCGCCTTCGGGGAAAAATGGAGCAAAGCCGCGGACGAATCTCGGAGGTTCGTCGTATGATCCTTTTGGGGAAACTACCTGGAGAAAATTTGCCACTTGCTCCGGAGGCATCGGGTCACCTTCGAAAGCGCGCCGGGTGGTTTCGCAGCCGCTTAGGACGATTGCGACCAGCACGGTAGCGAGCGCGATGAAAACAGAACGACGATCTGGTATCGAAAACATGATACTCCTATCGTTAGTAACGCAGAAAACATCGCGTAAAGGGATCAAATCTCCAAACGGGAACTCGGAAAAGTTACTGCTTCCGCCAGATTTGGAATAACCATCACGGGCCTGTGTCGCTTGGCGGACGAAATCGCTAGTGTTCGGCTGGCCGATTCGAATTCAGAAACAGCAGCACAAACGCAATCCCTAGCAGCGGTTTCAGGATCGCTTGCAGCAGGCTGGCGGCGAACGCCGAGTTCGTGTTTCCGGAGCTCTTCGCCGCATTGCTGATCGCTTGCATCGCCATTTGCGGGTCGTGAGGGAGGGTAAACGCCAGTTGGAATGACTGGGATACTGCCGGCCAATTCAGCGCAAAGACCACTGCGAACCATATTGATGCAATAATTACTCCGCGGTACATCGGCCGTCTGAACCACGGTAAATCACTACCGCTACGGGCAAGCGCACGGCTCCGACGCAACGATTCGAGCACACCGCAATTTTCCAGCACCGCGAACTGCTGCCAGAACATGAAGTTAACGAACAGGCGGCTCGTTACCCACACCATGATGGCGAGGATGAGCAGAATGAGGAAAAATGACAGTATGGACATGCCGCTGAGTGCGATCGACGCAATGACCAGGATCGGCATGAGCGTCCAAAATACATAGCAAACCAAAACGAACAGCCAGACAAGTGCGACTCTCGGCCAGTATTTCACGGCCTCGTTCAGTGTCGCGAAGAACCCGATCCGTTCGCCGGCAGCGAATGCGGCGGTGAGAATTTGGATGCCGGCGATGTAAACCGGCATGAGAACCATTGCCAGGAGCATCATGCAGAGACCAAGCAACTCAGCGGCAATGGTGCGTGCGCTGGCATCGGCCCCCGGAGCACCGCCCACAAAAGCGCTGGTAAACTGGCTACAAAGTGCCGGACCGAGAACAAGCAGTGTCAGGCCGAGATATTTGAAAAACCCGCGAGTGTAACAAGCGAACGTTTCGGCGACGAGACCTTTACTGTCCGGTCGAGGCGCGAATTGAGGAACCGCACTTCGTTGGATTGGTGGTGGCTCGGCCTCGAACAGGCCCTCTATATTCGCTGCCTTTTGCCATTTCGCCTGACTGGCCATGCGAACCTCGTTCGTCGGCAAAAGCCTCCCTTCTTCCTGCCACTCACGAAGAGTCGAGACATCGGCCGGGCCATACTCTTTCCCGTCCACGCGGATGAACCATTGTTGCGGCATCGGCCGTTAGAGTAGCCCAACCCTGCTCGTTGCAAAGCGCCCGCGATCTGTTGACGCGGCTAAACGTCAGTCACCGGGACCGCGTCCGTGCGCCGCGTGAGATCAACCGTTGTCCCGGTCGTCGAAGCAGCTACGCTAAATCCGACATGAGACTGCTGCTGATCGATGGCCATTATTATGTGTATCGCTCCTTCTTCGCGATCCCGAACCTGTCTAACTCCCGAGGCGAGCCGACCAACGCGATTTTCGGTTTTACAAAAACACTCCGCCTGATGCTGAAGCATCTGCAACCCGAGTATGGCGCCGTTTTTTGGGATGAAGGCCTGCCGCAGAAGCGTGTCGAATTGCAGCCGAATTACAAAGAGACGCGCAAGGAAATGCCTTTGCCAATGGTCCCGCAGCTGGATTACATCCGGAAACTCACTCCCATTTTAGGATTTAAGAATATTTCGCTGCCTAACACGGAAGCCGATGATCTGATGGGCTGTTATGCCATCGCCGCCTGTCGTCGCAAAGGCATGGAAGTAATCCTCGCCACCAACGACAAAGATCTTTTTCAGCTGGTCGGGCCGTGTGTGAAAGTTTACAGCACCGCCAAAGCCGATCTGCTGAGTCCGAAGGATGGATTCGCCTTGTTAGGCGAAGAGCAGGTTACCGCAAAATGGGATGTGCCGCCCGGTCGCATCGGTGACGTTCTGGCGATCGCTGGCGATTCGGTAGATAACATACCGGGCGTGGGACTCGGCCGAAAGGCCGCCGCCAAACTGATTCAGGAGTTCGGAGGGCTCGACCAGCTCCTGGACAAGCTTGATAACGTAAAAAGTGACAAGACTCGTGAGAAACTGAAGGCCGCTCGTGATCAGATTGTCCAAAATCGGAAGATGGTGGCGCTCGACTGCGACATTGAGCTGCCGATTGGGCTCGATGAGCTGAAAATCTCGCCCAATTATGCGGAGCTGATCGCTCAAATGGAAAAATGCGAGTTCAAGTCGCTGCTCCAAGAGGTTCGGGATGAAGCGGCCAAGGTGAGTCCCGGCCTTCAACGCGAGTTACAGCTCTGATCCTAGTGGCATCCGTGGCCGGCCGGTCATTTAGCTAGTTCAACGGCGAGATACCGATGCCACTTAAGGCGCGATTCGACCGCGAGTTGAAGCTCGAAAGATAGGTCATCCCACCGGTAAATAACTGATCGCAAGCGAGTTGCATGTCTATCCCCCCGGGGCGACTGACGGCGCCGAACAGAAGCTGCGGTTTCGACCGGCACGAGGAGCAGGTGTAGGAAAAAGCCTGAAAAATCTTCAGATTTTTCGAACGTCCAACCGGCCCCACTGTCCAATTTAACAGGTTAAGGCGATTCGGGCGGCGGCACGTAGTTTCGTATTTGTTGTTTCTCCTTGGCGTGCGCTGCCCGAATCTTTTTGTACGGATGTGCTGCTGGTTTTTCGAACGCCCTGAGCCTTTCCGCTCGCTAGCTCGACAAAGCTGAACGTGGTCCGGTGCAACATTGGATTGCCATAAGCATGGCCGGTGTGTTGTCCTCCTAACCCCATCCATGCCGGAAATCGACAAACCTTTTGGCATCCGCGGTTTCCTGATCGACGCACCTGAGATGGGCACTGTGCGCGCCCATCCGAAAGGCGCGGTGGTCGTCCATAAGGGCAAGATCGTAGAGGTCGGCGACTACGATGACGTACGCCGCGTTCAACGCCCCTCGCCATTGGAATGGCTCGATCGCGGGTCGGTGGCGATCTTTCCGGGTCTGATCGATTGCCATACCCACCTGCCGCAATATCCCGCTGTGGCACGGGGCGAGAGCGAACTGCTACCGTGGTTGCGCGAGCATATTTTTCCGGTCGAGCGGGATTTCACCGGCCCGCGAGCGCGGGCGCAGGCGCCTCTGTTCTTCCATGCGCTTGCTGCTAACGGCACCACGACAGCGATGATTTACACGGCTATTTACGAAGACAGCTGTGAGGCTGCTTTCGAGGCAGCTCGAGACAGCGGCCTTCGGATCATCATGGGTAAAATGATGATGGACATCGCGTCGTATGGGCAATTGCAGCCGAAGAAGGTGCTCTCGGTATCGCTAGTCGAAAGCGAACGTCTCTGCCGGAAGTGGCACCGTTTCGATCACGGTCGGCTGGAGTACGCATTTAGCCCACGGTTTGCCGTAGCCTGTTCAGAAAAGATGATGCGAGGTGCGGCTGAGTTGGCGGAACGGTTCAATGCCTACCTCCAAACGCATTTGGCTGAGAACCGTGAGGAGATTGAAAAAGTCCACCACCTGTTCATGGGCGCTCACGATTACACTCATGTCTATGAGAAGTGCGGCCTCCTCACATCGATGACAATGCTTGGTCACTGTATTCATCTCAAGCCGCGGGAGATCGAGGCGATCGCGGTCGCGCAGGCGAATGTCGCGCACTGCCCCACGTCGAATCTGTTTTTGGGGAGCGGTTTGATGAAATTGGATCAACTAATGAAGGCGGGAATCGCGGTCGGTCTGGGATCCGATGTTGCTGCCGGTCCGGAATTGAACATGTGGCAGGTTATGCGCGCCGCAATTGATGTGCAGAAAGCCCGCACTGCCTACGAGGCTAACCTTCGCGCTATCCGGCCGGCCGAAGCGTTGCATCTGGCAACCGCCGGCGGGGCGAGGGCGCTCGGCAAATCCAGCGCTATCGGTACGCTGGACCCGGGCAAGGAGGCCGATCTCCTGCTCGTGGACATCGCTGCGACGCTTCCCTACGGAGGCGACCAGGCCCGGCTGGCTGATCTTTCGCCCGAGGATATCATCGCACTCTGCATCTACCGAGGAGGTCCGCACGCCACGGTTGAGACCTACGTTCGCGGCAAGTCAGTGTATCGCCGGCCGAATGCCAACGTATGAAACCGGCCCACGATCCAGTAGAGATTGCGCTGACCGAAGACATCGGTGAGGGCGATGTAACCTCCACTTTTTTCGTCCCGGAGGCCCTCCGCGCGGCAGCTCGAATCGTCTGTCGCGAGAAAGCAATCATCGCTGGCGTTGACACCGCGGCCGAAGTTTTTCGTAGGGTCGATCCTTCCGTGCAGGTAGAGGTCATCCGGGGTGATGGTGTGGAGGTCGCGCCGGGCGATTCCGTTCTCGAGATTCGGGGGCTAGCGAGATGTATCCTTCAGGCCGAACGCGTCGCGTTGAATTTTTTGCAGCGTTTATGCGGAGTCGCAACCCTCACCCGGCAATTCGTTGATGCCGCCGGCGGCGAGCATGTGAAGATTTTGGATACGCGCAAGACGACTCCCGGCTTGCGAGCGCTGGAAAAGAGAGCCGTCGTTGCCGGTGGCGGCGTGAATCATCGGTTCGGTTTGAACGATATGGTGCTCGTTAAGGACAATCATCTGCTGTGTCAGGCGGATTTTTTGCGTTTTGGCGAATCCGTAAACCGTTTGCGAGCGGAACGTCCTGATCTGCGTATCGAAGTGGAAGCCGACGATCTCCGGCAGGTGCGAGCCATAATGAAGGTAGCCGAAGTCGACTTGATTCTGCTCGACAATATGCGGCCGGCTCAGCTCCGCGAAGCGGTCGCGTTAGGCAAAGGGCGGAATGTAAAATTCGAGGCCAGCGGCGGAGTGACTCTGAAAAATGTGCGGGTGATCGCGGCCACCGGAGTGGACTTCATTTCAATCGGGGCCCTTACTCATTCAGCTCGATCGATCGATCTTTCTCTTGAGCTCGGCGAAGTCGGCGTCTGATCGGCTGAACCCTGATCGTCTGAAGGGTGACATGGGAGCGGTGCTGATTGGCCGCGACATCGTGGTCGTTGATCAGACACCGTCGACTAACGACGCGGCCTATCAACTGGCCGTGAAAGGTGCGAGGGAAGGGCTGGTGGTCTTTGCCGAATACCAGACCGCAGGTCGAGGGCAACGCGGGAACAGGTGGCAGTCGCCGCCGGGCAAGGGATTGTGTTTCTCAATTCTACTGCAGCCGTCGATTCCGGTACAAGACTCCGCCCGATTAACTGCCTGGGTGGCGGAGTGTGTGGCTTCTACCGTAGCTGTTGTCTGCCAGCTGCAGGCCGAAGTGAAGCCCCCTAACGATGTTTATATCAAGGAACGCAAGATAGCCGGCGTGCTGGTCGAAATGCGCGCGCAACCGGGCACAGCACACTGCGCCATCGTCGGTATCGGGTTGAACGTGAACGAGACGGAAAAGGATTTTCCGGAGGAACTCTCCAATAAGGCCGCCTCGCTGGCCATGCTAACCGGCTGTCACCAGGACCGGAATGCAATCGCTGTCGCCTTGCTGCGCAATCTCGACGCATCGTACGGGCAGATTCGGGATGGCTGCAGTCCCGGCACGATGAGATGAGACCGGTGCAACTTCGTGTCGTTAGGCGACATTGCCTTTGTAGTCTTGCAGCGCACGCAGCTTAGCCAAAGCCGCGCCGCTATCGAGTTGTTCGCGGGCCATGGCAATGCCGTGATTCATTTCTCTCGCCAATTCTGCAACCACAAATGCCGCCGCCGCATTCGCCACTGCCATTTCGCGTTTCGCGCCTTTGACTTCGCCAGAAAGAATTCCTTCGAGCGCGGCGGCGTTTTCCTGAACTGTGCCTCCCGCCAGGTCTTCCATCGGACACGGCTCGATGCCGATCCATCGGGTGTCCAGGACGGCTGAAGTGATCTTACCCTGGTCGAGTTCGACGACGGTAGTAGGGCCGCAGATTGAGACATCATCCATGCCGGCGTTGCCCTCGCTTAATCCGTGAACCACCCAGGCCCGCGCCCGTTCCAGCCGTCGCAGCACATCACCGAAAACGCTGGTGAGGCGTGGCGCGAACACGCCGATCAACTGCCGTTTCGGTCGCGCCGGATTCAGGAGCGGACCCAGCAGGTTGAAAATCGTGCGGGTTTTTTGTCGCGCCAATCTCTGCCGCATGTCGGCCAGAGCGCGGAACGCCGGGTGATATTGCCGTGCGAATATGAATCCGGCTCCGTTCCGCTTGACGCATTCGCGCAGCTGATCCGGCGGAAGCTGAATCGGGACGCCGAGTTCTTCCAGCACATCCGCGCTGCCGCAGGCGGAGGTCACACTGCGATTGCCGTGTTTGACGACGGTTGCGCCACCCGCAGCGAGGATGAACATGATCGTGGTCGAAACGTTGAACATGTTGAGTCCGTCTCCGCCGGTCCCGCAAACGTCGATTATTGGTCCAACGACTTGGGCCTCGTTGATTTGTGGATCTATCGCCCGCTGGAGCAGAAGTTCGGCGAATCCGAAGATCTCATCGGCGCTTTCGCCCTTCTGATGAAGCGCGGTGAGGAACTCGGCCTTGGCCGGATCGTCAACTTGATCTGAAAACAACAATGTCACCGCATACGCGATGTCGCTACTATTCAGGTCCAATCCATTCCGAAGCTTGTCGATGAGTTCCTTCATGCGGTGGTCAGATCGCGATCAGCCTAACGATTCGTCAGGCCGACTCGCCCATGGTGTTGAGCCAGTCGCGATAGATCGTCGGCGAAATCTCCGAAGGTTTGATTTCGCTTCGTCCGCCCCAAAAAACGTTGGTATAGGAAACCGGCATCCCGATCTCCGCAAGATGTTGATCGATCGCTCCCTTATGGCGCAGCAACAGCGCCTTGTCCGTGCCGTGGGCGACGGCCATGATGTTGACGTTTTTAAACTCCGGTCCGGCCTCGCGCCAATAGCAGTGCGTCAGGATGTGATGGCGGCCCACTTCGCCTCCAGCTTCCAACTCCCGGCCCGCCGGAATGGCCCAATGAAATAAAGCGTTGAAGCGAGTCACTCTGACACCGCCCGACGATGGTTTCACATGCTCGAGAAACGTGGAGAAGCGTCCGAGGATTTTGCGATGTGCCAGGTCCTCGGCAACACGATAAAATTCCTCGAGCGAAACGTTCGCTTCCGCGGCGCGTCCAACCCATGGCGAAGGTCCGATCTCATTTGCTGCGAATTCGCGCTTCAAGGCCAGGAGTACATCCCACTGCCGATCGGTTAATTCCGTTTTCTGCACCGGCAACATCTGAGCCGGTTCATCGGCTTTGCTGCCCGGCTCGATAGTCTTTCGCCTAACATGTCCGACTCCGAGGCTGAAGATTCCTTTCGCCGGCATGATTCGGAACCGTTCAGCACCAACTTTGTTGGCAAGCAACTGGCAGTGCTGCTCCAGCGAGAAACCTCGCGGTACTTTTACGGTGGTCCACAATTTGTAATCAGATCCCGCGGTTATGGTTTCGGTCGACCTAAGGACAACATGTCCTGAGAACGGATCAGATTGGAACATCCACTCGAACGCGGCCTCGATTGTTTCAGGAGCGACTTTCCAGGCGACTAATGCGCCGTCGGCCAAATTGGTGGCGAGTAGCGTTTGACGAACACGGCGAATCGTCCCCGCTCGCAGCATTGCCGCGATCCGGGCGATCACCACGTCCGCCGCAACCCCCGAGCGCTCCGCGATGACCTGAAACGGTTCGCGCACGAAGCCTTCGATTTTGTCTTCCGATACAGCCAGAACTTTGGCGTTGATCGGATCGGTATGTTCCACCGGCAGCATGCAACACAACAATGCGTCACAGCCCTTGCTGGCGCGAGGGCCATTTTGGATGGCCGTAGTGGTCCACGTCTGCTCTTGAACGTGAGTGGGCAGGAGCGAAGGTTGGCGTCCCGTGCACAAGGCAATTTTTTTTGATGCGGTAGGAACATTGTTCCAGCTTCACGGCACAGTCGGTGAACATTACGCACTGGTCGGCCGTGAAGTGGGCCTGAAGCTTGACCCCGAGTTGTTAGACCGCGCGTTTGTATCTGCCTGGAAACAAATGCCGCGACGATCCGCCGGTAGCGGGCCGCGCGAAGATGATGACAAAGGGTGGTGGCGTGAACTGGTCGATATTGTGATCGTCGATGCGGCTCCATCAGTAAATCCGCTGGACCGCGACAATTTTTTCGAGGTCGCTTACGAGCACTTCGCCGAAGCAGGCGTGTGGGAGCTTTATCCTGACGTGTTCGAGGTCATTTCCGAATTGTCCCGTCGAACCAGGCTGGCTGTAGTTTCGAATTTTGATGGACGTCTGCGAATGATTCTGGAGCAGCTCGGCATTTCGAAGTTCTTTTCGCATGTGTTCGTCTCCAGCGAAGTCGGCGCTGATAAGCCCGACCCGGAAATGTTTCGACGAGCTTTAGGGTTCATGGCTTTGCAGCCGGAGGAAGTTCTTCACGTCGGCGACGATCCTGAACGAGATTGGAAAGCAGCAGAAGCGGCGGGATTAGCGGTGTTCCGGCTTCAGCGGCCCGACAACACTCTGCGCGATCTGCTGACGGTGCTGTAGCGGCGTTCTGCGACCGCTGTTTAGTGGGACGAGACAAGCTCGTCCCGCCCCAACGGGAAATGGGTCGGCCGGGACTCGAACCCGGAACCAACGCCTTAAAAGGGCGCTGCTCTACCGATTGAGCTACCGACCCGTGGAGTGGGAAGTTTCTAGCCTCGGCTAAGATTTTCAACACCGAATCAACCGGTCAAACCTGGCCGGCTGCTCTTTGAACCGATTACCGAGGCCCGCAGTTTGTCGGCATTGGCGAATTTTTCAACAACGAAGGCCTGTCGCACGGAGGGACGAGCTTGTCTCGTCCCATTTATTGGAGAGCATCGCGCGGAATCAATTGGACAAAACAATCCAGCCCGCGCTGGGTGCGGTCTAAGTCTGCAACCTAGTGGCGACGGCGATAAAATCCGACAGCTGCCGCTCCAACCGCACCAAACAGGATCAGGCCCGTTGTGGATGGCTCGGGCACGGCGGTCAGCTGAAATGCGATGGCGTCCGTATTATCCGGCAGGCCGAACAGATCAGTGACGGCGCCGCTAACGAGATTAATGGTGACCAGTTCTACGCTTGACGGAAGCTGTTGATCGCTGTTCGCAGCGTAAAGGACACCCGAACTGTTAAAGGCCAGCGAATTCATCGAGCCGTTCCCCTGAACACCGCCAAAATCGTTAGGCGCGCCGCTGAGAGCCGGGCCAACCGTAACGGCGCCGGTGCCAAGATTTACCTGATCCAGCGTTCCACGGGTGGTCCCTGGTGTGGCCCCGGTGAACGATACATATGCTTTTCCCGTCGTCGGGTCGATTGCCAATCCACCACCGGTGGTGTTATTCGAACCTGAGTTGCCGATAGTGGTAACTGCGCCCGTCGTTAGGCTGATCGTCGCCAACGAGAACGGGCTGCGGGCTTCCCAACCGTAGAGAGTACCGTTGGAGGCAAACGCGATGTCGCCGATGGCTTGACTACTTCCG